>NZ_JAOCLK010000045.1:0-36124 GCF_029845265.1 Ectopseudomonas oleovorans | reverse complement strand
ACGAACAGGAAGCGGATAGAGGCGGCGTAGCGGGGTGAGGTAGCAGCGATTGCCAAAGCCCGATACTTGCACGGAACGCTACGACGTAAACCGCCTTATACGGAACCGTACGTACGGTGGTGTGGGAGGACGGCGGGGGTAACCCCGTCTCCTACCCGATTTTGAACGCGTGCGTATCCGGCGCCTTACCCCACAAGTGGGGCAGAGGGTCTCAGGACCGGGTATTGGATGCGCGCATGCTTCGCCAAGCTCAATCGAACTGGTACTGCACGCCCGCGCCAACATACCAGGCGCGCTCCGGGCCGGGTTCGTAGTAGCGGCCGTTGCGGTCACCGACTATCACCGAGCCGATGTACTCGCGATCCAACAGGTTGTCGATGCGTAGCACCTGGTTGAAAGTCATTGCACCGACCTTCTGCTCGAAGCGTGCCTGCCAGTTGAACAGTGCATAGCTGGGCGCTGCCTTGGCAGTATTGCTGTCCTCGACGTACAGCTTGCTGCGGTATAGGCCTTCGACTGCGGTGCTGAACCAGCCCACCGGCTGCCAGGCGAGTTCACCATACAGGGTGTTGGCGGGAATGCCTGGCATGTGCTTGCCGGATTCTACGAGTTGATTACGACTGGTGAAATCCTTGCTGTAAGTGGCGTCGATGTGGGTGTAGGCGAGGTTGGCGCGCAGGGTTTCGCTCAGATGGCTTTCCAGGGAAAGCTCAAGGCCACGGCGGCGGGTTTGGGCGGCGTTCTGGAAGCTGTTGCGGCCACCACTGGCCGATGCTACGACCAGCTCGTCGTCGGTATCGATCTGGAACAGCGCCACTTGCAGATTGGTGGCCTCGGCCAGACGGGCTTTCAGCCCAATCTCGAACTGCTCGCTAGTTGCAGGTTTCAGATCGAAGCCGAAGCTGTTGCCTGGGCCTGAGTAGGAGAGTTCGTTGAGCGTGGGTGTCTCCAGGCCCTTGCCCCAGCTGGCATAGATATTCAAGTTTGGCAGCAGGGCATAGCTGGCGCCCAGGGTTGGGGTCCATTCACGGTAGGTGACGGAGCCACTGTCGTCGCAATTTTCGGTTTGCGGGTTCAGGCAGGCATTGGAGAGGATGAAATTGTCATCTACATCGAATTCGACATGGTTGTAGCGCAGCCCAGCCTGTATCTCTAGCTTGCCCAATTGCCAGGCTGCCTGCAGATAGGGCGACAGACTGGTGACCTCATTACGCTCGTCGCGGCGCAGATCGCCCTTCACACCGAGGGTGTCACCGACGAAGTTCTCGTAGCCCTGACGGTCATCGCGCGAATAGTCGTAGTCCAGGCCGGTGGTGACGGTCAGCAGGCTGCTACCCAGGTCGAACGATTGAATCCAGCGGTTGCCGATACCGTGGAAGCGGCGCTCGAAGTCGATCACTCCGCCGGAGTGGCTTTGTGGTGCTTGAAAGTTTGGGCGAATCGACTGGTACTGAATCACCCGCCGTGTCCCGCTGTACAGCGTGCTTTGCCAGATGCCAGCGGCAAAGCTGCGTTCGTAGTTGAGACCGAATTGACGATGATCAACGGTCTTGCGCGTATTGAACTCCAGAGCGCTAGGCGCGGCAGCACGCCGGTTGGCTTTTACATCTTTCCACTCCAGCCCCTGCGGGTCCTGGGTGTCGTTCTGATCCAGTTCGCTGAAGCTCAGGCTGAGCTTGCTGAGGTCATCCGGGTACAGGGTCAGCTTGGCAAAGGTCTTGTCGAGGATGGCGCCGCTGTGGTCGCGGTAACCGTCTGTCTCGAAATGCGAGCGGTTGATGATGAAACCGGCTCTGTCGTTGCCGCCTTCGGCCGAGACGCGGGTACGGCTGGTGCCGTAAGCGGCCTGGGAGGTGTCGAGCGCGACCTTGGGGGCACCTTCGCCATCGCGCGAGAACAGCTGGATGACACCACCGGAGTTGCTGCCGTAGACGCTGGCGAATGGCCCACGCAGGACCTCGATGCGCTCCAGGGTGTCGAGGTCGAAGGTCGCCGCCTGGCCCTGGCCGTCCGGATTGGACAGCGGCACACCATCAGCCAGCAGCTTGATGCCACGAATACCGAAGGCCGAGCGGGCGCCAAAGCCGCGTGAGGATATTTGCAGATCCTGCGCATAGTTTTGCCGATTCTGCACCACCAGTCCCGGAACGCTGCCGAGTGCTTCGGAGAGGTTGACGCCGGTTTTGCCCAGTGTGGCCTGTTCGGCATCGATGCGGTTGACCGAGAAGGGCAGTTGCCAGCCGCTGGCCAGATAGCGGCTGCCGGTGATCACCAGTGGGTCGGCCTGGTAGGTGGCGTTTTCGGCCTGTGCAGCCAGTGGCAGGAACAATGCGGGCAGCCAGTAGCGGGCCAGCGCTGGGTGATAGCCATTAGCGGAAATGCTCTACGAAATGTTGCCGAAATAGGGTTGTCGGATGATTTGGGTAGCGCTGACATTTGGATCAAACAATGAGCGGCGCCACCTCGATGGTGCCCATGGAGTTCCCATGCAACAGCAGTCTTGCGCATTGGCCGCCCGTACCACCCTGGTGGTCATGGGGGTCAGTGGCTCCGGCAAGAGCGAGATCAGCCAGGGGGTCGCCACCGCACTCGGTTGGCGCCATATCGAAGCCGATCATTTCCATCCTCCCGAAAACATAGAGCGCATGCGCGCGGACAACGCGCTGAGCGACGAAGACCGTCGCCACTGGCTGGATGCACTGTGCGAGCAGATTCAGGGCGCGCAGGCCGCAGGTGAATGCTTCGTGCTGGCCTGCTCGGCGCTCAAGCGCGCTTACCGCGAGCGCCTGCGTCAGGTGGTTCCGGGGTTGCAGTTCGTGCATCTGGATATTGATCACGCCACCGCGGTGCAGCGTGTCGGTGCTCGGCCTGGACATTTCATGCCGACTTCTCTGGTCGACAGCCAGTTCGCCACCCTCGAAAGCCCGGCAGGTGAACCATACGTACGAGTCGTCGATGCGCAGCAGTCGCGGCAAGCGTTGGTGGCCGATATCCAGGCCTGGGTTCGTCGCGAAGCCACGGAGGCCGTGTCGAGCCAGGCCCAGGATATGCTCGATAGCGAAATTGATAGCGCTAACCAAGCGGCCCAGCTAGGCGCCGAACCGATCTATGAGGGTCGCATCGCGCGCATGTTCGATCGCCTGACCGATGGCCTGATGGCGGTGCTGATGGCCTTCATGGTGGTGGCGGTGTTTACCAATGTGGTGCTGCGCTACGCCTTCGGCACCGGCTGGCCGGGCGCCGAGGAGCTTTCACGGTTGGCGTTCGTCTGGCTGGTCTTCGTCGGTGTGGCTTCTGGTATGCGTCGTGGCGAGCTGATGACCTTCCGCATGATTCGTGACCGCTTCCCGCTGCTGGCGCAGCGACTGGTGGATTCGCTGAGCTGGATTCTCGTGGCAGGAGCGAGCCTGCTCTCGGCCTTGGGCGCCTGGAATCAGGTGCAGTTCGGCTGGGGCAACGTCAGTACCGTGGTCGGTTATCCGGTGGTGCTGGCGATGCTGCCGGTGCTGGCGAGCATGCTGGTGCTGGCGATTCTGGCGGTGGTGCAGTTGGTCAACCTCTGGCGGCGTACGCCGCAGGCGACGCTGACCCAAGCGCACGTCGAATGATGCTGGCCCAATTCCAACAAGACGGGCACTGCCCAGCGAGGACCTGTCGATGACTGTCGCGGTATTTCTTTCTTCCCTGCTGGGGTTCATGGCATTCGGTATGCCCATCGCCTTCGCCCTGATCCTCACTGCGGCCGTACTGATGTGGTACCTGGATTTCTGGGACGTGCAGTTGCTGGCGCAGAACCTGCTCGCCGGCGCTGACAGCTTCCCGCTGCTGGCGGTACCGTTCTTTATCCTGGCCGGCGAGCTGATGAACGCCGGCGGCATTTCCCGGCGCATCATCGCCATGGCGCAGGCCTACTTTGGCCACCTGCGCGGTGGCCTCGGCTACGTTGCCATTGCGGCCGCCGTGCTGCTGGCCAGCATGTCCGGTTCGGCACTGGCCGATACTGCTGCGCTCGCCACATTGCTGTTGCCGATGATGCGTCAGCGCGGTTATCCGGTGCATTCCTCGGCGGGCCTGGTAGCCGCTGGCGGCATCATCGCGCCGATCATTCCGCCGTCGATGCCGTTCGTGATCTATGGCGTGGTCACCAACACCTCCATCAGCCAGCTGTTCATGGCCGGGCTGGTGCCGGGATTGATCATGGGCGCCGGCCTGATCGTCGCCTGGACGCTGATCGCCCGTGGTTTCACCGAGCCCACACCGCCCAAGGCCAGCGCCGCCGAGCGTCGCCGCGTGCTGATCGACGGCGCCGCTGCCCTGATGCTGCCGGTGATCATCGTTGGCGGTCTGCGCTTCGGCATCTTCACGCCCACCGAGGCCGCCGTGGTAGCCGCCATGTACGCGCTGGCCGTGTCCACCTTGCTCTACCGCGAGCTGAGCTGGAGCGACCTGATGGAGACCCTGACCCGTGCCAGTCGCACCACGGCGTCGGTGATGTTCCTCTGCGCCGCGGCCACGGTCTCGGCCTACATGATTACCCTGGCGCAGTTGCCTGACGAAATCGGCGCCATGCTCGGGCCGCTGGCCGAGCACCCCAAACTGCTGGTACTGGCGATCATGCTGCTGATGATCGCAGTGGGCATGGTGCTCGACCTGACGCCGACCATCCTGATTCTGGCGCCAGTGCTGGCGCCCATCGCGATCAAGGCTGGGGTCGATCCGGTGTACTTCGGCGTGATGTTCGTGCTGATCGGCTCCATCGGCCTGATCACGCCGCCTGTGGGCACCGTGCTTAACGTCGTCGGCGGTATCGGCAAGTTGCGCATGGAGGTGCTGGTACGCGGCGTCATGCCGTTCTTCCTGATTTACCTGATCATCGTCGCGTTGCTGGTGGCGTTCCCGGCCATCGTCACCGTGCCGTTGGCCTGGTTGCGCTGAGTTGACCTAGCGGCGCTGGTGCGCCGTCATCCTTTACAACAATAAGAGGTAGACCCGATGAAACGTCCACTGCTCGCCATCCTCACCGCTGCCATGCTGTGCAGCCCGCTCGCCAGTTTCACCGCCCATGCCGATGACGTGCGCTCACGCATGATCCGCTTCGGTTACGGTCTCAACGAGAACAGCAACCAGGGTCGTGCGGCCAAGCTGTTCGCCGAAGAGGTGGCCAAGGCTTCCGACGGCAAACTCAAGGTGCGCACTTTCGTCGCCGCCAGCCTGGGTTCCGACGACCAGATGCAGAGCGCGCTGATCGGTGGGGCGCAGGAAATGATGGTCGGCTCTACCGCGACTCTGGTGGGTATCACCAGAGAAATGGCCGTGTGGGACACGCCGTTCCTGTTCAGCAGTGCCGAGCAGGCCGATGCCGTGCTCGACGGCCCGGTGGGGCGCCAGGTCATGGACAAGCTGGAAGAGAAAGGCCTGGTCGGGCTGGTGTATTGGGAGAACGGCTTTCGCAACCTGACCAACAATGCCCGGCCCATCACCAGGCTGGAGGACTTTTCCGGGGTCAAGCTGCGCGTGATGCCCAACCCGGTGTTTCTCGAAACCTTCAAGCTGATGGGCGCCAACGCCGTACCGCTACCGTTCTCCGAGCTGTTCACCGCGCTGGAGACCAAGGCCGTCGATGGCCAGGAAAACCCTTTCAACACCATTCTTTCCTCGAAGTTCTACGAGGTGCAGCAGTACCTGACCGTGACCAACCATGTGTACAGCCCGTGGATCGTCACCGTGTCCAAGCGCTGGTGGGACGGCCTGTCGCCAACCGAGCAGAGCATCCTGCTGGAAGCGGCAAAGAAGGCGCGCGACTTCGAGCGCCAGGACACCCGTGAGGAAGCCGCCCGTGCGTTGGCCGAGCTGAAAGACAAGGGCATGCAGATCAACGAAGTGGCGCCGGCCGAGGTGCAGCGCATGCGTGAGCAGGCCGCACCGGCGATCCAGAAGGTCGTCGACACGGTTGGCCAGCAGCTGTTCGATCAGGTCCAGGCTGAAGCCGAAAAGGCCGCTCTATAAGGGCTGGCCCAGGAATGGCGGCCAGTACGCCGCTGATGCTGGGCGGGCTCGCAGTTTTGCGGGGCACGCAGGTGGTAACGCTCCTTGCATGGTGGCGTTACCCCGGGCGGCGTGTCCCGCGCTTTATTCAACGGCAGCGCTGGTAGAATCATCCGCTGCTAACCAATGGAGGCGCTATGACTCAACGCCGACGCCGATCTGCCGAACGTGTCACCCTGTCCGATGTGGCCAAGGCCGCGGGCTGCTCGTTGATGTCCGCTTCGCGCGCGCTGTCGCAGCCGGGGCGGGTGTCTGATGCGCTGCGCGAGCAGGTGATGCGCGCGGCCCAGGCGCTGGGTTACGTGCCCAACCCGGCAGCGCGGGCATTGGCCAGTTCACGCTCGAACCTGGTGGCTGTGGTGATCCCGTCGCTGTCGAACTCGGTGTTCGTCGACACCGTGGAGGCCATCCAGCGGGTGCTGATGCCGGCCGGCTTCGAAATGATGATCGGCGTCAGTCACTACCGGGTCGAGGAGGATGAGCGCCTGTTGCGTTCCTATCTGGCGCACCAGCCAGCGGGTCTGCTGCTTACGGGTTTCGAGCGCAGCGACGCGGCGCGCGAAATCCTCGGCGCCAGCAGTTGCCCGTTGGTAACGCTGATGGAGCTGAGCGAGGAGCCGGAGGATTACTGCGTCGGCTTCTCTCAGGTCGAAGCCGGCGCCGCCATGACCCGTGCCCTGGTGCAGCGTGGTTACCGCCATATCGCCTTCGCCGCAGCGCAGCTTGACCCGCGCACCTTGCAGCGTGCAGAAGGCTACCGACAGGTGATGCGCTACCTCAATCGACATGATCCGGCGTTGGAGTTGCTGACACCGCAGTTGTCATCCATCGGCTTGGGCGCCGAGTTGCTCGATCGCCTGCTGGCGCAGCAGCCGCAGATTGATGCGGTGTTCTTCAACAACGACGACCTGGCCATGGGCGCGCTGTTCCGCGCGCGTCAGCTGGGCCTGGACGTGCCGGGACGCCTGGCCATCGCCGGTTTCAACGACCTGCCGGCAGCGGCCTGGATGCATCCGGCGCTGAGCACGGTACGTACCACGCGTGGGCGTATCGGCGAGCTGGCGGCGAACATGCTGCTGGCGCTGATGCGTGGCGAAATGCCGGAACAGCACTGCATTGACGTCGGTTTCGAACTGGTGATGCGCGACAGCGCCTGAGGCCTACTGCTTCTTGGTGGCCGCCGCCAATTGCTCGGCGGCGTCCAGGCGCAGGCGTTCACGCTCATCGAAACGTTCTGCAGCCAGCGCCTCGATCGCCGCGCGCTTGTCGCCGCTGCTGAGTCCCTCATTGACCTGAATCTTCGCCTTGGCAGTGATGTAGTCATCCAGGCGCCGCTGCCAACTCTGTCGTTGGCTATCCAGCGCCTCCAGGCGCGTGGTGGCTTCGGCGCCTACCAACTGCTGACGCATCTGGCGGATCTGCGCCGCGCTGGCGCCTTCGGCCTGCAGGCGTGCGGTGTGCTGCTGCAGCTCTTCAGGCAGGGATGCGCGCAGGCGGTCGACGGCAACGCCTTTCTCCTCTGCGCTCATTGTGCTGTCGTACTGGATGGTCAGGCGCTCCAGGGTGACGCGGTTGTAGCCTTCCTCACGGGCGAAGAAGGCCTGGTGGGTTTCGCTGTCGAACAGTCTTGCGCGCAGGGTCTGCACGACGGTCTCGCGCTGGCGCATGGCATCCAGGCTGGCCATTTGCGGCAGGTCGCGCTCCAGCAGCACCAGCTCACGCTTGTAGCTCAGGTATTGCTCCAGCAAGGCCTGCGCGGGCCCGTGCAGGTTCCTGCAATTGGCTGTCGATGTAGTTGCGCAGACGTGACACGCTGGCATCCAGGCTTTCCTCGCCGATGCTGGCGAGGAAGTAATCGAAGATCCGGCGGATGTCTTCGCTGATGATCAGATTGCCGGCAGCGTCCACGCGAAAGCTGCCGTCGACTTCGGTGCCGACGAAGGAGCTGGGCAGGGCCAGCGTCGTGGCCTTCTTCTGTGTGTCTTGGTCGGTCGGTGTTAAGGCCTCTGCAGCCGGAGCCTGCACGGGCTGCGTAGCCGTGGCAGTGGCGGCGGGAGGTGTGAATTGGGTCGGTTGGTGTCCGGGTTGCAGGTAAAGCATCAACGCCAGGCCGGCAACGATCAGTAAAGGCAGGGCGGACAGGGTTTTCTTCACGGCAGGTTCCATTAAGGCGTTCGAACCATTGCTCAGCGCTGGTACCTCGCAGGGTGCGCCGAGCGCACCGAAATGCCGACGTTCCCAGCATCCGGTGCGCACGGCGCAGCCTACGAAGCGCAGCAGTTCAGAGCCCGGCGTTCTTCAGGCGGTTGGCGTGCTGGCGGTAGACCGTCACCGGGTCGGTCTCGAACAGGCTGGTCAGGCCCAGGGTCTGGTTAACCTCGTCGAGGTGGTTCATTACAGATCACGCCCATTCCGTGGCGCGTACGGCGCAAGAACGATCGCAGGAAACATGCCATCGTCCTGCAGTTTCCGGCGAACCCTCTATACAGGCGCCTTCCGGGGTTTTCGGGCGACTTGGCCTCGATATCGCTGCGTACTTTCTGTTACGTGCCGAAACGTCAGGTCGCGCCGAGGGCCGCAATCGATCTGGCCAGGCGGGGCGTCCAGGGCCAGGAACGGGTCTTTTGAGCGGATGGAAATGCGCGGACTGACCGTCGCCCAATCGAAGGTTGGGGTCGAAGTGGGGGCGCCTTGACAGTTTGCCGTGGGCTTCTCTAGGATGCCGTCCTGCGCCGATTTAAACAGCTACTTGCGGGGCGCCACAGGGGGTTGTCATCAACGCCTGAAATTCCGCTAAAGCGCTGGTTCGGTGTCGCCTCTCACCGCTGCCCAGCGGGATTTTCGAGGCGGAGACTCGACCATGATCTGTCCCCAACCCCTTATTCGTCTGGCGCCCATCACCTCGGGCCTGCTGCTGCGCAACCCGCGTGTGCTGCTGGGCGGCAGCCACCAGCCCACCTTGCTGCGCTATCTCGAAGGCTGGCCCAAGCGCTGGGCCGGGTCGCGTGCCTTTCGCATCCAGTTCGTGCAGAACGGCGAGTCGCTGAGTCGTTTTGCGCGGGACAGCTTCGACCTGGCGGTGATCCAGGCCCCCAGCGCCGAGGACGTGGCACAAACCGTCGGTGAGCTGGTGCGGGTGGCGCGTCAGGGGCTGATTACCCGGCGCTAGTTGGACTGTGGGGAAGCCGGCCATCTGCGTAGGAGCGAGCTCTGCTCGCGAAGCTTTTTAAGCGCCAGTATTCGCGAGCCGAGCCCCTACAGCACCTACGGATATTCGATCTCGACGATGTAGCAGGTCTTCTCACCACTGGGGCTGTGCACCCGCACTTCGGCGTCCAGCTCCTTGCCGACCAGGGCGCGGGCCAGAGGCGAGTCGATACTGATCAGGCCCTGTTTCAGGTCCAGCTCGTCGGGGCCGACGATGCGGTAGCGCGACTGTTCGCCGTCTTCGTCTTCGATGGTGACCCAGGCACCGAAGTACACCTTGTTCGGATCGGACGGCTTGTCGCTGACGACCTTGAGCTTTTCCAGACGCTTGGTGAGAAAGCGCACGCGACTGTCGATCTCGCGCAGCATCTTCTTGCCGTAGGTGTATTCGGCGTTCTCCGAGCGATCGCCTTGGGCCGCCGCTTCGCTGACCGATTGCGTCACCTGTGGCCTGCGCACATGCCACAACTCGTGAAGCTCGGCACGCAGGCGCGCTTCGCCCTCTGGCGTGATCAGTGGTGTACCGGCAGGGCGAGGGGGGCGATAGCGGCTCATGGTGTCTCGGGGATGAAGAGGGGCGCCAAGTTTAGCAAACCCCTCTCACGGTTCTCAGCCTTCGCGTAGCACGCTCAACGGGCTGGCATTCAGTGCGCGGCGGGTGCCGAGCACGCCGGCCAGACCGATCAGCAGCGCGCCGATCAGTGGCAGAAGAAGCAGCCAGGGGTGCGGTTGCCAGCTCATGTCGAATGCATAGCGATAGAGCAGAAAGCTCACCAGCTCGCAGCCCAGCGCGGCCAGCAGGCCGGCAGCCGCGCCGAGCAGGCCGAACTCGGCGCGGCGAGCGCTGATCAGCAGCTTGCGTTCGGCGCCCAGTGCGCGCAGCAGCGCGCCCTGGCGAATGCGTTCATCCAGGGTTGCCTGCAGCCCGGCGAGCAGCACGGTGATGCCGGCGGCGAGCACGAACAGCAGTACGTACTCGATGGCCAGGGTGACCTGAGCGAGGATGCTGCGCAGTTGCGCCAGCAGGGCGTCGACCTGCAGCAGCGTCACGCTGGGGAAGGCGCGGCTGAGGGCTACCAGCTCCGCGTCCTGGCCGGGCGGCAGGTAGAAGCTGGTCAGATAGGTGGCAGGCAGGTCCTGCAGGGTCTGCGGCTCGAAGATCATGTAGAAGTTGGGCTGGAAACTGTCCCAATCCACCTGGCGCAGGCTGGTGACCTGCGCGTCGCGTTCGATACCGCCGACATTGAAACGCAACTGGTCGCCGAGCTTCAGTTGCAGGCTTTCGGCCAGCTCGGATTCGACGGAAACGCCAGGCAGCTCGCTGGCGTGCGCGGCGCCCCACCAATTGCCAGCGGTGATCAGGTTGTCGGATGGCAGATCCTCGGCCCAGGTCAGGCTCAGGTCGCGCTGAATGGCCCGCTCGCCGCGACTTTCCTTGGTTACCAATTGGCGCACCGGCTCGCCGTTGATCATGATCAGGCGACCCGGTACCACCGGATACAGCGGCGCCGGGTGTGGAGACAGTTCAGCCAGGCGCGCGGCGAAGGCATCGCGCTCGGCCGGCAGCACGTTGAGCGCGAAGTGATTGGGCGCGTCCTCCGGCAACTGGTCCTGCCAGGTATCGAGCAGCTCGCCGCGCAGCAGGGCGATCAGCGCCATGGCCAGCAGGATCAGACCGAAGGCCAGCGATTGTCCGGCTGCAGCCAGCGGATGGCGCAGCAACTGGCCCAGACCCAGGCGCCAGGGCAGGGCGGCGCGTTGCAGCAGGCGGCGTAGGCTTTGCAAGCCGAGCAACAACAGGCTGCCGAGCAGCAATGCAGCGAGTAGTCCGCCACCCAGCAGTGCCAGCGTCAGGCGCAGATCCAGGCTCAGGCGCCACATGATCAAACCCAGTGCGATCAGCGCTGCGCCGTAGACCAGCCAGGAGCTGGCCGGTAGCGGCAGCATATCGCGGCGTAGCACTCGCAGCGGTGGCACGCGGCCGAGTGCCGCCAGCGGCGGCAGGGCGAAACCGGCCAGCGCCACCAGGCCGGTGGCCATCCCGGCCAATGCGGGCCACAGGTCGGCAGGTGGCAGGTCGTCCGGGATCAGCCCGCGCAACAAGTAGAAAAGAACGTGCTGCCCAGCCCAGCCGAGCAGGGCGCCAATCACGCAGGCGACTAGCCCGAGCAGTGCCAGTTGCAGGCCGAACAGGGCCAGCGCTTCACGCCGCGACAAGCCGAGGCAGCGCAGCAGGGCGCTGGCATCGAAGCGCCGGGCAGCGAAGCGTGCCGCTGACAGGGCCACAGCGACACCGGCGAGCAATACGGCGGCCAGGCTGGCCAGGTTCAAATAACGTTCGGCGCGACCGAGGGCGCCGCCGACCTGGCGATTGCCGTCGCGCGCGTCATCCAGGCGCTGGTTGGGCTGCAGGCCGGCTTCGACTGCCTGACGGTAGGCCGCCAGGGCATTGGCGTCGCCGCGCCAGAGTTCACGAAATCGTACGCGGCTGCCGGGTTGTACCACCTCGGTCGCGGCTAGGTCGTCCAGATGCATCAGCACGCGCGGTGTCAGGCTGTAGAAATCGCCGGCGGTGTCCGGGTCATAGGTCAAGACGCGGCTAAGGCGCAGAGTCCTGGCGCCTATTTCCAGTTCATCACCGATGTTCAGGTTCAGCGCGGCCATCAGCCGTGCTTCGGCCCAGACTTCCCCAGGTCGTGGGCCGGGGCCGGCTTCTTCCGGGGCATAGGGTTCGGTTGCACTGCGCAGCTCTCCGCGCAGCGGATAAGAGTTGCTGGCTGCCTTGACGCTGGCCAACTGAATGCCGCCCTGTGCCGCGACCACGCTGGAAAATTCCACGGCCTGAGCATGGTCGAGCCCCAGCTTGAGTCCTGCATCGATCTGCTCCTGGCTGGCGGGCGTGCTACCGCTCAGGCGCAGGTCTGCAGCGAGAAATTCACTGGCGCGCAGCAGCATGGCGTCGTTCAGTCGTGCGCTGAAATAGCCGATGGCGCTGCTGGAGGCCACGGCCACCAGCAAGGCGAAGAACAGCACCCGCAACTCGCCGGCGCGAGCATCGCGCAGCAGTTGGCGGGCAGCGAGCGAAAACAGGCGAGACAGGGGCACGCGTTTCATCAGGGCTCCACGCGATCGATCAGGTGCCCGGCTTCCAGGCGGATCAGGCGCTGGCAACGGTGCGCCAGGCGCTCGTCATGGGTGACCAGTACCAGCGTGGTACCGCGCTCCTGGTTGAGCTGAAAGAGCAGTTCGGTGATGCGCTCGCCGGTATGGCTGTCGAGGTTGCCGGTGGGCTCGTCGGCGAACAAGACATCCGGCTCGGCGGCGAAGGCGCGGGCGATGGCCACACGCTGTTGTTCGCCACCGGAGAGCTGGCGCGGATAGTGCGTCAGACGCTGACCGAGGCCAACCCGTTCGAGCAGGGCGCGGGCGCGCTGACGGGCATCGGCATGACCTTCCAGCTCCAGCGGCAGCATGACGTTTTCCAGCGCAGTGAGGCTGTCGAGTAACTGGAACGACTGGAAAACGAAGCCAACATGCTCGGCGCGCAGGCGTGCACGCTGGTCTTCGTCGAGTTCGCTGAGGTTCTTGCCGGCCAGCAATACAGCGCCGCCGCTGGGTAGATCGAGGCCGGCGAGCAAACCGAGCAGGGTGGACTTGCCGGAGCCAGAGGCGCCGACAATGGCCAGGCTGTCGCCTTTGTTCAGTTCCAGGTCGAGATCATGAAGGATGGTCAGTGCGCCTTCCGCGCTGTTGACCACTTTGCTAAGGTTCCGCGCAGCGAGAATGCTCGAAGTCATGGAGATTCCAAATGCGTGCATGGTGGCTCAGTGGTGCCTTGACCCTGATGTTTTGGGCTCAGGGAGCGGTTGCAGGCACCCTGCTTGTGGTCGGCGATAGTATCAGCGCCGCTTTTGGCCTGGATAGCCGGCAAGGCTGGGTCGCTTTGCTGGAAAAACGCCTGGTGCAAGAGGGGTTCGAGCATCAGGTGGTCAATGCCTCGATCAGTGGCGACACCAGTGCAGGCGGCGCCGCACGGCTGCCTGCGCTACTTGTCGAGCACAAGCCGGAGCTGGTCATCATCGAGTTGGGTGGCAATGACGGGCTGCGTGGACAGCCCCCTGCGCAATTGCAACAGAATCTTGCGTCGATGGTCGAGCAGTCGCAGCAGGCCGGGGCCAAGGTGCTGCTGTTGGGGATGAAGCTGCCACCCAATTATGGCGTGCGTTACACCACGGCTTTCGCCCAGGTTTTCACTGATCTGGCGGAGCAGAAGCAGGTGCCGCTGGTGCCGTTCTTCCTTGAGGGGGTGGGCGGTGTACCGGGCATGATGCAGGCCGACGGCATTCATCCGACCGAGGCTGCGCAGGAAATACTGCTGGATAATGTCTGGCCGACGCTCAAACCCATGCTCTGAGTCGGTTTTGAGTGCAGCACACTGCAATGAGCAAGGCTTTTCCGCCTCGAGCCTTTCGGCTAATGTGGCCGGCCTGTCACGGAGCCCCAGATGCCGCGTCTCGCCTGGTCCCTATACGCCTATCAATTGATCGAGCCGGATGAGCAGCTGGATCTGTTCGCCTGTCGTGAGGTGCGTGTGCATCTGGTGGCTCGCCAGTTGCGTCTGGGCGGCCATGCTGATCGGACATTGTGTGGCGGTTTGTTACCGGCCCGGCCACGCTGGCAGGCACTGGAAAAGCCCTGGCTGCGCGATAGTCGACTCTGTCCCGCCTGTTTGGCGACGCTCGAGGCGCAGCGGCAGGGTCTGTGCTCGAACTGGGCGGACGGCTGAGGCCTGCCCGCTGCCATAAACGCGGTGTACAATCGACGCCATATCTTTCCATTCACAGGGGACATCCCGGATGTTGTCGCACTTCTCTGCGGTCAACCGCTGCCTGACGTTGCTCGCACTGTGCTGCAGTGCCACGGTGCAGGCTCTCGAACTGCCATTGCCGCCGTCAGGCGAGGATGTGGTGGGCCAGGTACAGGTGATCAAGGCCAAGTACGAGGATACGTTCGCCGATCTGGGAACGGCTAACGATCTTGGCTACCTGGAAATGGTCGCCGCCAACCCCGGTGTCGATCCCTGGCTGCCGGGTGAGGGAACCGAGATCATCCTGCCGACCCGCTATGTGCTGCCACCTGGCCCGCGCGAAGGTATCGTGATCAACCTGGCCGAATACCGTCTGTATTACTTCCCGAAAGGGCAGAATGTGGTGCACACCTTTCCGTTGGGTATCGGCCGTGAAGGCTGGGGCTCGCCATTGGGAACCGGGCGTGTGACCGTCAAGACGCCGAACCCGGCCTGGTATCCGCCCAAGTCGATTCGCGAAGAGCACGCTGCCGAGGGCGACATTCTGCCCACCGTTGTGCCGCCTGGCCCGGACAACCCGTTGGGGCCGTACAAGATGACGTTGTCCTTCCCGGGCTACCTGATCCACGGTTCGAACAAGAAGTTCGGTATTGGCATGCGCGTCAGCCATGGCTGCTTCCGCATGCTCAACCATAACGTGCTGGAACTGGCGGACATGGTGCCGGTGGGAACGCCGGTGCGCATCATCAATGAGCCCTACAAGTTCGGCGTGAGTGGCGACAAGGTCTACCTGGAAGCGCATGCGCCGCTCGACGATGAAGGTGTTCCGTCGGTTGTCGACAAGCACACGGCCGTGATCAACGCCCTGCTCAAGCGCGACGAGCTCAGCGGTCTGCGTCTTGACTGGGACATGGTACGCGAGGTGGTGGCTGCCGAAGACGGTATGCCAGTACCGATTGCCGCGCAGACCGAGCAAGTCGTTGCGAGCAGTGACAACCCGTTCTGATTCGATACCGTAGTCTACAACCCGCCTGCATTCGTGTTGGCGGGTTTTTTATTGCCTGGTCAGCGCCGCCCAATAAAAAAGCCGCACCAGTTGCCTGGGCGGCTTTCTAAAAACGAGTCGCAAATTACTTGCGGCTTGCTTTTTCCAGCATGCGCAGAGCGCGCTCGTTGGCTTCGTCAGCGGTCTGCTGAGCTTTCTGAGCGGCGGCCAGAGCTTCATCAGCCTTGCGGTAGGCTTCGTCGGCACGGGCTTGAGCGCGGGCAGCTGCGTCTTCGGTAGCAGTCAGACGAGCTTCGGTTTCTTTGGACATGCTGCTGCAACCGGTAGCCAGAACTGCGGCCAGAGCCAGAGCAGAGAATTTCAGAACGTTGTTCATCGTGTTCCCCTTTAGGTGGAGTTTTCCATAAAAAGCAATTTCCCTACTGTGGGAAATTAGCCGGCGTACATACTACCTATTACTTTTAGTAAGTAAACGGAGCCAAGGCAAGAGTTGCAGTTTTTTTTCTGCGCGCAGGGTGCCGCCCAAGGGGGTTGGCTAAAAAACACTCAGTTACGCAATCGCAACAGTGCAACGCTTTTACCAGCTGTTATAAATGCCCCAGCTTTGCAACTAAAACAAAAAGAGGGAACGCAGATGCTTGGGAATTTGGGGCTGTTGCTCGGTTTGGCGTTACTTATCTTCATGGCGTTGCGTGGGGTGAATATATTCATCGCGGCATTGCTTTGTTCCATTCTGGTGGCGTTGAGCAATGGTGTAGCGGTACCGGGAGCGTTACTCGAGCATTTTCCTTTTGGTCCGTTGGGCGCCTTTACCTTCGCCGGCAAGTTCTTCGTGCTGTTTCTCTGCGGTGCGATCTTCGGCAAGGTCATGGCTGCCAGCCAGGCCGCCAGCAGTATCGCTCAGGCCATCACCCGTGGGCTGGGCACGCAACGCACGCTCTGGGTGGCAATGCTGGTATGTGCCGTGCTGACCTATGGCGGGGTCGTGGTGTTCGTAGTGATCTTCACCATGTATCCGCTGGGCATCACCCTGATGCGCGAGGCCAACCTGCCCAAGCGGCTATTCTGTGCCGCCACTGCGCTGGGCTCTGGCACCTTCACCATGACGGCGTTGCCTGGCTCACCTTCGATTCATAACGTGATCGCCGCCAGTGCGCTGGGGACCGATCTGTTCGCCGGTGCCTGGATCGGTTTGTTCGCATCGCTGGTGATGATCGTTCTGGGGATGGCCTATCTGCAGCGCGAGTGGCGTCTGGCGCGTGAGCGTGGCGAGGGCTTCGAGCCCAATGCTCAGGATGAGCGCATGCAGCAGTTGGCCGGCACGCCCGGTAGCGGGCCGCACTGGGGGATGGCGCTGGTGCCGATCATCGTGGTGCTGGGGATCATTCTGTTGCCGCGCTTGCTCGCCTTAACAGGTATGGCTACGCCTGGTGAGAGCGCGCTGGGAGGCTTGCTGGCCTTCAGTCAGGCGCAGCCGATTCTCTGGCCCAGCCTGGCCCTGGTGATTGCCACAGGGGTGGCCGTGATGCTGTTCCCGAGCCTGCGCCGTAACACGGTCAGTCTGCTTGGGCAGGGGGCCGATGATGCGATCATGCCGCTGCTCAATACGGCTGCGGTGATCGGTTTTGGCGGTGTGGTGACGCAGACTGCGGGTTTTGCCCAGTTCGCCCAATGGATATTGGCGGTGGATCTGCCGCCGCTGCTGTCGGTGTTCGCTTCGGTCAGTGTGGTTTCCGGGATCGTCGGTTCGTCTTCCGGTGGCCTGCAGATTTTCATGCAGACGCTGGCGCCCAGCTACCTGGAAATGGGCATCGAGCCTGAGGTGTTGCACCGTATCGCCAATATTGCTGCGGGTGGATTGGACTCGCTGCCGCACTGCGGTGCGGTGATCGCCATGCTGATGATCATGGGCTTGACGCACAAGCAGGCCTACAAGGACATCTTCGTCATCACCGTGTTGATTCCGGTGGTTGCCGTATTGCTGTGCATTGCACTTCTGAGCTTCTGAATCTGCGCGGGCAGTCTGTGCCCGCAAGGCCGGGCCGTGAAGGGAATGCGCTGAAATGTAAATTTACGCTTTCGTCGACATGCGGGTATGAGGTAAAAATAGGTGCGCCGCTAACGGTTTGCGGCTTGAGGAGAGAAGATGAGCGAAGGGCTTTCCATCCATCACGACCAGACGAGTCATCAGTTCGTGACGACCGTCGATGGTGATCGCGCCTATCTGGCCTATATGGATCTGGGCAAGCAGACGCTGGATATCTATCGCACCTTCGTCCCCAATACCCTGCGCGGGCGCGGTATTGCCGCCGCGCTCACCGAACATGCCCTGCAGTATGCCGAAGGCAAGGGCTATACGGTGATTCCCTCCTGTTCGTATGTTGAGCGCTACATGGAACGCCGTTCGCGGCACCAGTAGAGTCGGCACGGCAGAGGTGGGCTGAAGCCCACCCTACGTTGAGCGCAGATATGAAAACGCCGGGCAATGCCCGGCGTTTGCTTTGCTGCACTACCGCTTAGCCACGAGGACGCTTGGGCAGTACATCCTTGAGCTTGGCGTGCATGCTGCGCAGGCTTTTCTCGGTGGTATCCCAGTCGATGCAGGCATCGGTGATGGATACGCCGTACTTGAGGTCGCACAGGTTCTTCGGAATCGACTGATTGCCCCAGCCCAGGTGGCTCTCGACCATCAGACCAACGATGGAGTTGTTGCCCTCGAGGATCTGGTTGGCGACGTTCTCCAGCACCAGCGGCTGCAGGGCCGGGTCCTTGTTGGAGTTGGCGTGGCTGCAGTCGACCATGATGTTCGGACGGATGCCGGCTTTGGTCAGTTCCTGCTCACAAATGGCCACACTGACCGAATCGTAGTTGGGTTTACCGTTGCCGCCGCGCAGTACCACGTGACCGTAGGCGTTGCCCTTGGTGGTGACGATGGACACGCCGCCTTCCTGGTTGATGCCGAGGAAGCGGTGTGGGCTGGAAACCGACTGCAGTGCATTGATCGCCACGGTCAGACCGCCGTCAGTACCATTCTTGAAGCCGACTGCCGAGGACAGGCCCGAGGCCATTTCGCGGTGGGTCTGGGACTCGGTGGTGCGCGCGCCGATGGCCGACCAGCTGATCAGATCTTGCAGGTACTGCGGGGAAATCGGATCGAGCGCTTCGGTGGCGGTGGGCAGGCCCATTTCTGCCAGGTCGCGCAGCAGCTTGCGGCCGATGTGCAGGCCGTCCTGGATCTTGAACGAGTCATCCAGATAGGGGTCGTTGATCAGGCCTTTCCAGCCGACCGTGGTGCGCGGCTTCTCGAAGTACACGCGCATGACCAGGAACAGGCTGTCGGATAGCTCGGCAGCCAGCACCTTGAGGCGCTCGGCGTACTCATGAGCGGCCTTGATGTCGTGGATGGAGCAAGGGCCGACGACCACGAACAGGCGATGATCCTTGCCGTCGAGGATGTCGCGTACCACCTGACGACCATGGGCGACGGTCTTCAGCGCGGCATCGGTCAGAGGGATTTCGCGTTTGAGCTGATCGGGGGTGATCAGGGTTTCGTTGGAAGCGACGTTAAGGTCGTCGATCGGTAAATCAGCCATCGTGCTATTCATCGGGTCAGGTCGTCAGGTCACGGGTGCCGGCCGCCAGCGATCCCCTATGGCGGTGCACAGCTAGTTGGTGCAGGGGGAGCCGAACCTTAGCGCGTACGCGGCTGCGCGACAATGGGCGTTAAGTTCAATAGGCCCGATAGATGGGCAGTATCGAATGATTGTCTGCCTGTACCACAGTGGCTTCAGGCCAGGTCGGGAAAGGTGGCGGCATGCCTGGCGATCCAGTCCTGCGCGCATTGCTCGATGGCAACTGGCTGGCCAGACTCGTGTTCGAGCTGTTGCCGGTAATGCTGGATCTGGCAGACCTGTTCGACCATGCGGGCGCGGAACAGGGTGTCCTCATCGATGAAGGCGATGCCCACCAGATAGTCGCTCTCCTGGCGTCGGCACCAGGCTACCACGCCGGGATAGCGCGCCTGATCGCCCAGCAGCGGGATGCGCAGCTCGACCGAGGTGCCGCGACGAAAGCCCCGTGATGACTTGCATGCGACCCCGCCCAGGCTGATATTGTTCAGCCGTTGCCGGGGGATGCAGGACTGTCTGCGCAACACCAACTCCACCGGCATGTCACTTGGATGACGCAGAAATTTACGCATGAACACCGACCTCGAGTGCAGGCAAACTGATATCAGTGACTTCAGTATAGCGACGCAACTGGAACTGACCGATCTGGATGCCGACCGCTGCCTGCTCGATCTTCCCGGTACCTCGCTGGTGGTTTTCACAAGCACGGGCTGTGCCAGCTGTCGCTGGGCACGCCAGGCGTTGCCCGCCATGCCGCTACCGCTCGAGCGCCTGTGCTGGATCGATGCAGGCCATAACGCCGGGCTGGTGGCGCGCTACGAAGTTTTCCATTTGCCAGCGTTGTTTATGGTCAAGGACGGTCATTTCTTTGGCGCACTGTCTGCGCGCCTTACCCATTGCGATCTGTTAACCGCCATGCACGAGGCGTTGCTTCGTCCGGCTGAGGAGCTTCCCTGATGTCCCAATCCCCCGTGCCACGTATCGGTATCATCGGTACCGGCGCCATCGGTGGTTTCTACGGCATATTGCTGACTCGTGCCGGCCATGATGTGCACTTTCTGCTGCGCAGCGAGTACAGCGCGGTGGTCGAGCGCGGCCTGCAGTTGAACAGCGCGGTGCATGGCGCACTGAATCTGGCGCCGGTACAGGCCTACCAGTATGTTGACGAGATGCCTCCGTGCGACTGGTTGCTGGTCGGTGCCAAGACCACGGCCAATGCCGAGCTGGCACCCCTGATTGCCAAAGCGGCCGCGCCGGGTGCCAAGGTGGTGCTGTTGCAGAATGGCCTGGCGGTGGAGGATGAGCTGCGTCCGTTGTTGCGTGACGATCTGCATCTGCTCGGTGGGCTCTGCTACATCTGCGTTCATCGCAGTGCCCCCGGGGTGATCGAGCATCAGGCCTTGGGTGCGATCAACCTGGCCTATCACTCCGGGCCGCTGGATGACGACGATGCGCGTCTGGCGCTGGTCGAGGAGGGCGCCAGCCTGCTGCGCAGCACCGGCCTGGATTCGGCGGCAATGCGTGATCTGGCGCAGACGCGCTGGCAGAAGCTGGTGTGGAATATCCCTTATAACGGCCTGTCGGTGCTGCTCGATGCCGATACACGGCGCCTGATGGGTAATGCTGACAGCCGCGCACTGATCGCTGACATGATGCAGGAAGTGGTGCAGGCTGCTCAGGTACTGGGCTACGTCATGCCGGACAGCTATGCGAACAAATTGCTGACCGCCACACAGCGCATGCCCGATTACCTGCCGAGCATGTACCACGACTTTGCCCAGGGGCGACCGGCCGAGCTGCACGCCATCTATGAAGCACCTCTGGCGGCTGCCGATGCCGCGGGTTTCGATATGCCCAAGGTGCGCGCCCTGTATCAGGCGCTACGTTTCATTCAGGCTCGCCGGGAGGCCTAAGCATGGGTAAGGGGCTGGGGGACAAACTGGTGCTGGCGATTTCCTCGCGGGCGCTGTTCGATCTGAGTGAAAGTCACCAGATCTACGAAAGCGAAGGGGTGGAAGCCTATCGCCGCTATCAGATCGAGCATGAAGACGAAGTGCTGATGCCGGGCGACGCCTTTCCGCTGGTGGAGAAGCTGCTTGGGCTGAACACACGGCTCAGCGAACAGCGCGTGGAGGTCATCCTGGTGTCGCGTAACAGCGCCGATACCGGGCTGCGTGCGTTCAACTCGATCCAGCACTACGGGCTCGGCATATCCCGCGCCGCCTTCGTCGGCGGCCGTAGCCCCGATCCTTATCTGGCGGCCTTTGGCTGTCATCTGTTTCTGTCTACTCATGCCGACGATGTGCGTAATGCACTGAAGGCCGGTTTCGGCGCAGCCACGCTGCTTTCCGGTGGCGCGCGGCGGGCGAACAGCAACGAACTGCGCATCGCCTTCGATGGCGATGCCGTGCTGTTCTCCGACGATTCCGAGCGCGTCTACCAGAGTGGCGGTCTCAACGCCTTCCAGGATCATGAGCGCGAAGCCGCAAGGCAGGCGCTGCTGGGTGGGCCTTTCAAACCCTTCCTGGCGGCACTGCACAGCCTGCAGCAGGAGTTTCCCGAGGCAGACTGCCCGATCCGTACGGCGCTGGTTACCGCGCGTTCGGCGCCGGCACATGAGCGTGTGATTCGCACCCTGCGCGAATGGAACATCCGTCTGGATGAATCCTTCTTCCTTGGCGGGCTGGACAAGTCGGCGGTGCTGGAGGCCTTCGCTGCCGATGTGTTCTTTGATGACCAGACCGGACACTGTGAAAAAGCTCGCCAGGTGGTAGCGACCGGTCATGTCCCCCATGGCGTCAGCAACGAGTTGGTGCCCTGAGCCTGGGCCTATGCAGGCGCCCAAGCGCCTGCATATAGCCATTCGTCCTAAATAATGCTGCCGATCTTGCTTTGTCTGATGCGCTGCTAAGCTCAATCAAGGGCCTGCGCCAGCAGTCGAGGAGGCCGCGTGATCCGCTCGATACTCTATGCCACCGATCTGGGGCTTTACGCCTCCTACGTGCTGCAGCACGCCCTCGCCATGAGCCGCAGCTTCAAGGCCGATCTGTATGTGGTGCACGCGGTTGAGCCCATGGGGTTATTCGCCGAATCCGTGCTGCAGACCTACCTGGACGAAGACACCCTCGGGGAGCTGCGGCGTAATGGGCTGAATACCGTCATGGCCAGTATCGAGCAGCGTGTGCTGGAGGGCTTTCGCGACGAACTGGGTGAGGGTCAGCAGGATCTCAAGTTGATTCGTGCGGTGCGGGTACTTCAGGGGGATCCGCCTGTGGTGATTCTCGAGGAGGCCCAGAAACTTGGGGTGGATCTGCTGGTCGTAGGCAGTCACAGCCACGGCACGGATCTGACCGTACCGCTGGGGCGTACGTCCGCACGGATCGTGCAGCTATCAGAGGTGCCGGTGTATCTGGTGCCTATGCTGCAGCATCGGGGGCGGGGAGAATTGTAAGTTTAAATAATAAAATGTGCTGATATACAGACTAGACCAATAATATGGTTATATATGGCGTTGGCAGCTCTTGGCCCGCCTTACTGCTCTGAGGGAAATCTATGAAGCTTCAGCAATTGCGCTACATCTGGGAAGTTGCGCACCACGACCTCAATGTATCGGCTACTGCTCAGAGCCTGTACACCTCGCAGCCAGGGATCAGCAAGCAGATTCGCTTGCTCGAGGATGAGCTGGGCGTGGAAGTCTTCGCCCGCAGCGGCAAGCATCTGACCCGCGTAACTCCGGCGGGTGAACGCATCATCACCACGGCCGGTGAGATCCTGCGCAAGGTTGAAAGCATCAAGCAGATCGCTCAGGAATTCTCCAACGAGAAGAAGGGTACGCTGTCCATCGCCACCACTCACACCCAGGCGCGTTACGCCCTGCCTCCGGTGATCAGTGCCTTTATCAAGCAGTACCCGGATGTTGCCTTGCACATGCACCAGGGGACGCCGACGCAGATCGCCGAGATGGCCGCCGATGGCAGTGTCGATTTCGCCATCGCCACCGAAGGCCTTGAGCTGTTCAACGACCTGATCATGATGCCGTGCTACCGCTGGAACCGTTGCGTGGTGGTACCGCAGGGCCATCCCCTGACCAAGCTGCCGAAGCTGACCCTCGAAGCGCTGGCCGAGCATCCCATCGTCACCTACGTGTTCGGTTTCACCGGGCGCTCGAAGCTAGACGAAGCCTTCAGCCATCGCGGCCTGACACCCAAGGTGGTGTTCACTGCCGCCGACGCCGACGTGATCAAGACCTACGTGCGCCTGAACCTGGGGGTGGGCATCGTGGCCAAGATGGCGGTCGATGCCAAGCTCGACCCTGATCTGGTGGTGCTCGATGCCGATGACCTGTTCGAGCCCAGTGTGACCAAGATCGGCTTTCGTCGTGGCACCTTCCTGCGTGGCTTCATGTGTGACTTCATCGAGCGCTTCGCCCCGCACTTGACCCGCGACATGCTGGCCAAGGCCGTGCAGTGCCATAACAAGTCCGAGCTCGAAGAGCTGTTTGCAGGTGTCGAGTTGCCCATGCACTGACACCGCAGGTGTCACGAAAAATGGCGCCTATAAGGCGCCATTTTGTTTTTGTACGCAGATCAGTGGTTCAGGTGCAGGCCGCATTCGCGATTGTCTTCGCCCTTGGTCGGATCGAAGTAATCGAACTCGTTCGGCAGGTCGTGGGCGACCAGGTACTGATACAGATCCTTGGAGGTCCAGTGCAGCAGCGGGGCGACCTTGATCAGGCCGTCCGGGTTGATGCTGATAGGGGCCATCTGCGCGCGCACGGCGGTGTCGGTGGCACGCAGGGCGGTGAACCAGACGCTGGGTGCGGTCTCGCGCAGGGCGCGGGCGAAGGGCTCGAGCTTCACTTCCTCGGTGAACGCGGCGTGGCGCGGATCATCCAGGCCAGGCACCGGGCCGTCGATGGCCTCGCGGTGCGCGCGTGAACGCTTGGGCAGGTAGATGATCAGGTTGAGGCCCAGCTTGCGGGTTACCTCGTCGGCGAAGCGATAGGTGGCTTCGGTGTTGTAGCCGCTGTCCATCCAGACCACCGGGATATCCGGTTTGACCTGGCTGACCATGTGCAGGATCACCGCTTCGAAAGGGCGGAAGTTGGTGGTACAGATGGCGGGTTTGCCCAGCCCTATGGCCCACTGCACCAGCTTTTCAGGCTGGTTGCCGAGTTCGGCGTTGAGCGCGTCCAGGTCGAGTTCCATGGTGAGGATTCCAGATCGTGTGCGTGAAGGTGCGATGGTAGCAAAGGCCGGTTATGCAGCTAAATAACTAGCTGGATGGTAGAGCTTCAGTATGGTTATAAGCAGTCGCATTGCGCCCACCAGGCTCAGCGGCTAGAGTGCCGACTCCTTTTTGGCTCAACCGAGGAGTGGCCTGTGGAAATCGCGTGTCTCGACCTGGAAGGCGTACTGGTCCCGGAAATCTGGATCGCCTTTGCGGAAAAAACCGGTATCGAGTCGCTCAAGGCGACCACCCGCGACATCCCCGATTATGACGTGCTGATGCAGCAACGCCTGCGCATTCTCGATGAGCACGGCCTGAAGTTGAAGGACATTCAGGACGTGATCGCTACCCTGAAGCCGCTCGATGGCGCAGTGGAGTTCGTCGACTGGCTGCGTGAACGTTTTCAGGTGGTGATTCTCTCCGACACCTTCTACGAGTTCTCCCAGCCGCTGATGCGTCAGCTCGGTTTCCCGACTCTCCTGTGCCACCGCCTGATCACCGACGAGAACGATCGTGTGGTCAGCTACCAGCTGCGCCAGAAGGATCCCAAGCGTCAGTCGGTCATCGCCTTTAAGAGTCTGTACTACCGCGTTATCGCGGCCGGTGACTCGTACAACGACACCACCATGCTCAGCGAAGCCCATGCCGGCATCCTGTTCCATGCGCCGGAAAACGTGATTCGCGAGTTTCCGCAATTCCCGGCCGTGCATACCTACGAGGATCTGAAGCAGGAATTCCTCAAGGCATCGAACCGCAAGCTGAGCCTGTAGCTGACGTAGTGCGGGTGTAACCCGCCATCGCAATCTGGCGGGTTGCACCCGCACTACGTTTCTAAAGCCCCTCCAGCGTCTCCAGCAATACCTTCACCTTGGTGATGGATTCCTGGTATTCGGCCTGCCAGTTGGAGTCGGCGACTATACCGCCGCCGCCCCAGCAACTGACCTTGCCGTCCTTGACCAGCAGGCTGCGAATGGCGATGGAGCTGTCCATCTCACCGCGTACGTCGAGATACAGCAAGGAGCCGCAATAGAGCCCGCGCCGTGTCGGCTCCAGCTCATCGATGATCTGCATGGCGCGGATCTTCGGTGCGCCGGTGATGGAGCCACCAGGGAAACTGCAGGCGATCAGGTCCAGCGCATCCTTGCCGGGCGCCAGCTCGGCGGTGACGCAACTGACCAGATGATGCACGTTGGGATAGCTCTCCAGGGCGAACAGCTCCGGTACTTTCACCGAACCGATGCGGCAGCTGCGGCCCAGATCGTTGCGCAGCAGATCGACGATCATCAGGTTCTCGGCGCGGTCTTTGCTGCTCGCCAACAGCTCCTGCGCCTGCGCTTGATCATCGTCGGTGTCATCGCCGCGGCGCCGAGTGCCCTTGATCGGACGGGTTTCCACCTGACCGCTGCTGACCTTGAGAAAGCGTTCGGGCGACAGGCTGAGAATGGCGTCGCCATCGCCCAGGCTCTGAAAACCCGAGAAAGGCGTGGGGCAGGCCTGGCGCAGTGCGAGGTATGCCGCCCAGGGATCACCCGTGCAGGGCGCCTGGAAGCGCTGGGCGAAATTCACCTGATAGCAATCGCCAGCGAGGATGTAGCCCTGGATGCGCTCGATCGCCTGGCGATAACGGTGCTCGTCGATAGCGGCCTGGAACGGCTGAGTCAGTCGGAAGGGCGCGAGTTCCTCGCCATGCGCTGCTTCGAACAGCATCCGCAGGCGCCGGCGCTCTGCCTCCGGCAGCGCCGGGTGAAACAGCAGGGTGCTGGTACCCAACTGGTGATCGCTGATCAGTGCCCAGGCGTAGAGACCGAAACGGGCATCCTCGAGATCGAGATCATCGACGCTCTGTTCGGGCAGCACTTCCAGGCGGCGGCCGAAGTCATAAGACAGGTAGCCGATCAAACCACCGACGAATGGCAGCTCCTGCTGTGCTGGAGCCTCGGCGGGGCCGAGGCTCTGCAATGCGCCTCGCAGACGTTGCAGAAAGCCGTTGGCCGATTCGTCGGGCGTGGGCGCCAGTTCTGCCAATGGCCAGGCGCTCATAAGGTCATAGCGTCCACGCGTGGCATTCGGTCGTCCGGCATCCAGCAGTACGGCGCCGGGGGCCTGGCGAATGCGCTGGAAGTAGTCGCTGGGGTCGGTGCGGTAAGCAATAGGGTGCAGAGAGCAGCTGGGCATGCGTGGCAGTCGAATGGGTTGAAAGAGCGATTGTAGTCCGCCGCTAATATTCATCCTAGGGCTTCGGCCAGGTTTGCTCCGGTACGCTCGGCTGATTAGTATGGAGTCGTGCCAGGGTGTTGAACTGCCGTACCAAAACAACAGTGAATGAAGGAATCCAGGCCATGGATGTAGTGATCGGCCCTGCCGCTGGAAGCCTGCTGCGTTCAAAACTGTCGCCGCCCAGGCATCCGTGGACTATCTGAAAAGGCCCCAGGTGGAAGCCGCGCTTTCGGCCTACCCCCCCCACGCCCGCCTCGTGTTGTTTTGCGCGCCTGCTGGTTTTGGACCACCGCGTTGGCGATGCAGGTCGAGCAGCGTCGTCAGGCCGGCAGCGCTGTTGCGTAGCTATCGCTGGGCGATGCTGATGATGAGCCGGTACGTTTCTTCCAGCAACTGATCGAAGTATTGGGCGTTCACTGCCCGGTCTGGGTGATTACGCCCTGGGCTACCTGCGCAATACCATGCGGGTGCCGGTCGAGGCCGTGATGGAAAGTCTGCTGGTGAAATGCCTGATCGGCGCCGAGTGGGAAGAGGCGCGCAGCCTGTTCATCGAGGAAGGCGAAGCCATACGCCAGTTACTGCAGCTGTTGGAATCCGTCGAGCACCAGCCGGCGCTGCAGGCATTCATCCGTAGTCTGTTGAGCGCCTGGCCCTGCCAGGAATCGCCGCATGCCATTGCCGTGCTGGAGGAGGGGCTGACCGAGCGCGAGCGTGAGGTGGTCTGTCTGGCCGCCAAGGGCATGTCCAATGATGAGATCGGCCAGCAATTGGCGCTGGCCCTGGGTACCGTCAAATGGCACCTGCATAACCTGTTTTCCAGGCTGGGCGTACGCAGCCGTACGCAAGTCGTACTCAAGGGCAAGAGCCTGGGGCTGCTGAGCGAGGCATGAGACGGTGGGGTGAGGGGGGCGAGCTGGCGAGGGTGCATTGAGCGGGTCGTAAGGTGCGGCAGCACCTTACGACGTTCGCTGGTCAGATTTCCTTGCTGGCGACGTGACCAAACAGCTCCTGGGAGAAACGCACGCGCTCTTCTGCGTCTTCCTGAATACCCTTGGCTTTCAGTTCTTCCAGGCGGGCTTCCACGGCATGGGCGCGGTGGGTCAGGCCACAGTCATTGGCGATCTGGATATTCAGGCCGGGGCGGGCATTGAGCTCGAGAATCAGCGGGCCCTTGTCCTGGTCCAGCACCATGTCCACGCCTATGTAACCCAGGCCACACAACTCGTAGCAGCCGGCAGCGAGCTTCATGAAACCGTCCCAGTTCGGCAGTTGCACGCCGTCCACCGCATTGGTGGTGTCCGGGTGCTTGCTGATCTTGTTGTTCAGCCAGGTGCCGCGCAGGGTCACGCCGGTGGCCAGGTCGACGCCGACGCCGATGGCGCCCTGGTGCAGGTTGGCCTTGCCGTTGGACTGGCGGGTCGGCAGACGCAGCATGGCCATCACCGGGTAGCCCATGAGCACGATGATGCGGATGTCCGGCACGCCTTCGTAGCTGATGCTCTTGAAGATGGTGTCCGGGGTCACGCGATATTCGATCAGCGCACGGTCGCGGTGACCGCCGAGCGAGTACAGACCGGAGAGGATGTTGGAAATCTGCTGCTCCAGTTCCTCGTGGCTGACGATCTTGCCGGACACCGTCTTGAATCGGTCCTCGAAGCGGTCGGCGATGACCATGATGCCGTCACCGCCGGCGCCCTGCGCCGGCTTGATGACGAAATCGGTGCGCCCGGCGATGATCTCGTCGAGTTTGTCGATGCCTTTTTCGGTGTCGATGATGCCGTACAGCTCCGGCACATCGATGCCGGCCTCAATGGCCCGCTCCTTGGTGATGATCTTGTCGTCGACGATCGGGTACAGGTGCCGTTTGTTGTACTTCAGCACGTAATCCGCATTGCGTCGGTTGATGCCCATGATGCCTTTGGCTTCAAGGGCCTTCCACGTTTTGATTAGGCCGAACATGGTCTTAGTCCTTGAGGAAGGCTTTGAAACGGAACAGTTCGGTCAGGCGGTAGCCGCGGTAACGGCCCATCGCCAGCATGAAAGCCACCAGAATCAGCAGGATCGCCGGGAAGGTGAACACGAAGTACACCAGTTGGGGCACGCTCATCAGCAGGTGGGCGATGGTGGCGGCGAACAGGGTGCCGATGGCGACCTTGAAGGCATGGCTGCCGCCGCGCTCTTCCCAGGTGATCGACAGGCGTTCGATGGTCATGGTCAGAATCACCATCGGGAACAGCGCCACCGACAGACCACGCTCTAGGCCCAGCTTGTGGCTGAACAGGCTGATGGCGGCGATCAGCACCACGACGAAGGTCAAGACCACCGACAGGCGCGGCAACATCTGTAGCTTCAGGTGTTCGAGGTACGAGCGTAGTGACAGGCCGAGTGCAGTGATCACGGTAAACAAAAAGATACCGAAGCCCAGCTGGGTTTCGCGGAAGGCCAGAGCGATCAGCACCGGGGTAAAGGTGCCCAGCGTCTGCAAGCCACCGAGGTTGCGCAGGATCAGGATGACCAGCACGCCAATCGGGATCATCACCATGACCATGAAGGTCTGCTGGGTCTGCAGCGGCAGGCCGTACAGCGAGTATTCGAGGAAGCTGGCGTCGGTGTTCTCATCGGTCAGTTTGGCTAGGCGGATGGCGTTCATCTCGCTGTTGTTCAGACTGAAGCTGACTTGCGCCTGACGGCCGCCTTCGAGGCTGACCAGATCACCGTCGCCGATCCACCAGATCAGGCGGTCTTTCGGCAGGCCCTGTTCACCGGTTTCCGGGTTGAAATACAGCCACTTCTGACCGTTGAAGCTGCGCAGCCAAAGCTCCGGCGACTGCGCCACTTCGGCCTGCAGGCGAATGGTGTGCACACGCTCCATCGGCACATGGGCGATGGACAACAGCAAGTCGACGGCCTTGGCCTTGTTGGCGATGGAGGCGTCGCCGCCGAGCAGCAACTTGACGTTGTCGTCATTGACGTTGTTGACGCGCTTGATGGTTTCGCTGATGAAGGTTTCGACATCCGCCGAGTGCTGGCGGATCGGCGCCAGCAGGGCTTCGGCCGCGATCTTCTCGGGGCCTTCGACCGGGATGCTGTCGCGGAAGATCGGGCCTTTTGCAGGCGCCTGCTCGCCGCTGTAACGCTTGGTCAGAACCAGTCGGTAATAGAGGGTCTGCTTGCCATTGGCACGACGTGCCGACCAGGTGACGCGGCGGTTGCCGTCGACACGGTTGACGCTGACGCCGTAATTGTTGGAGATGAAGCTCTCGTTGAGGCTGACGTAGTCCTGGTTCAGCGGCGGGACGAACATCTGCAGCTTCACCGGCTCACGCGGGTTGGCCTGGAATTCGACCTTGGCGTCGATGTTCCACAGATCGTCGGTCTCATCCTCGGTCACCGGAATGCCGAGAATGAAGATTTGGTATGCCGTAATCAGAACGCCCAGGGCCACCAGGAGGGTGATCAGGACTTTCAGATGCAGGTTCAGAGAGCGCATGGGAATTACTCGCCAGGGGTTGCGTCATTGGTGCAGTCGGGTTTGCCGGCTGCATATTTAAGGCTTGGATCGACTATGGCCTCGAAGTGCTTGAGCGCTTCGGAGCCGATCAGAAGCGGGTATTGGAATGCGCTTCGGTCGGTCAAGTTCACTTCGATCATGCGCAGGGTCTTGCCCATGCACAATTCAAGGTCGATTACCGGGCGTGCCGTATAGGTCTTGCCTTCATCGGGGTCGAAATCGCCAGCACGGCGTTTGATCTTGCTGATTCGCGCCAGCGGACGCTCGATGGTGCGCTCTTGGGCATTGTCGATGGCCAGCACGAAACGCACCCAGGTTTCTCCGTCACGCTTGAAGCGTTTGATATCGCGGGCACTCAAGGACGCGGTTTTGGCGCCAGTGTCGAGTTTGGCGGCTACCTGCAGGTCCAGTTCTTCTACGTGAATATATTCATTCAGACCATAGATCGACTTGCCCATGGCCAGAGCAGGGCAGGACAAGGTCAGCAGGCAGATCAGCAAAGAGAAGGGTTTCAGTCTCATGTGTCCTTGAGAGGGTATTGCCAGTGGCGGGATGGGGGCAGCAACTCGCAGGCATCCTGCCATACAACTTTCTGCCGTGAAGTCTAGCAGGCATGGCAAAAGGCGATGGCCAGGCAGGAACAGTTGGATTCTAACATGGGGATTTTACGTGCCGACAGACGCTTATGTAGCTTTCTGCAAGTAAGGTGGCGGTTTGCCTGATCGGGCGAGCTGGACGTATTGTCGACAATGCTTTGGTCTGCTTTGACATTTTTGGCTTTATGGCGTAGTTATATCGCCCTGAATATCTATTGGTGTTGACAATCATGCTGCTTCAATCAGATGCGTCAGCAGCGCCGCAGGTGGATTCGGAGACGCTTTCCGAGCACGTCTTCCGTCTGATCCAGGCCGCTATCGTCAAAGGCGAGATCGCCCCGGGTAGCAAGATCTCTGAGCCCGAGCTGGCGCGCACCTATGGCATCAGTCGTGGCCCTCTACGCGAGGCCATTCATCGCCTGGAAGGGCAGAAGCTGCTGGTGCGCGTGCCACATGTGGGGGCGCGGGTGGTGTCGCTCAGTCATGCCGAGTTGGTCGAGCTGTACGAGATTCGCGAGTCGCTCGAAGGCATGGCCTGCCGCCTGGCGGCCGAGCGCATGACCCAGCAGGAGATCGATGAGCTACGCCAGGTGCTGGAGCTGCACGAGCAGGATGCCGCGTTCAAGGCTGGTGTCGGCTACTACCAGCAGGAAGGCGACTTCGACTTCCACTACCGGATCATCCAGGGCAGCGGCAATCGCACCCTGGCCAAGCTGCTGTGCGACGAGCTGTACCAGTTGGTGCGCATGTACCGACTGCAGTTCTCCACCACACCCAATCGGCCGCACCAGGCCTTCGCCGAGCACCACCGCATTCTCGACGCCATCGAAGCTCGTGACGGTGAACTGGCCGAATTGCTGATGCGCCGCCACATCGGCGCCTCCAAGCGCAATATCGAGCGCCACTACGTTTCCCAATGTGGACAGGAAGCGCTCACCCCTTCATCCAAGACTCGAGGTGATTCATGACCCAGCTTTCCGCCGGCCAGCGTTTCCGCCAGGCCCTCGCCGAGGAGCAGCCACTGCAGGTTATCGGTGCGATCAACGCCAACCATGCACTGCTGGCCAAGCGCGCGGGCTTTCGCGCTATTTACCTGTCCGGTGGCGGTGTCGCCGCCGGCTCGCTCGGCTTGCCGGATCTGGGCATCAACACCCTGGATGACGTGCTCACAGACGTGCGCCGCATCACCGATGTCTGTGACCTGCCGCTGCTGGTGGATATTGACACCGGCTTTGGCCCCAGTGCCTTCAATATCGAACGCACCATCAAGAACCTGATCAAGGCCGGTGCTGCCGCTGCGCATATCGAGGATCAGGTGGGTGCCAAGCGCTGCGGTCACCGTCCGGGCAAGGAGATCGTCTCCTGCGAGGAAATGGTCGACCGCGTCAGGGCCGCCGCCGATGCCAAGACTGACCCGGACTTCTTCCTCATCGCCCGCACCGACGCCATCCAGGCCGAGGGCGTGGATGCCGCCATCGAGCGCTGCCAGGCCTACGTCGAGGCAGGTGCTGATGGCATCTTCGCCGAGGCCGCTTATGACCTGCCGACCTACAAGCGCTTTGTTGACGCGCTGAATGTGCCGGTACTGGCCAACATCACCGAATTCGGCGCCACGCCGCTGTTCACCCGCGATGAACTGGCGTCGGTCGGCGTGGCCATCCAGCTCTACCCGCTGTCGGCCTTCCGCGCGGCGAACAAGGCGGCCGAAAGTGTCTACACCTCGATCCGCCAGAACGGCCACCAGAAGGATGTGATCGAGCTGATGCAGACCCGCGCCGAACTTTACGACCGCATCGGCTACCACGCCTTCGAGCAGAAGCTCGACGCGCTGTTTGCCGCCGGCAAGAAGTAAAAACAGCGAGGTCGTAGGGTGGGCCGGGCGACGATTCGCTTCAGCCCACCGCATCAGCGCTGCCGGATGGCTGAGGCGGTGGGCTGAAGCCCACCCTACCCAGAGCACAGCAGAACAAAAAGAGTCGAGGAGATAACCATGAGTGCCACCGAAACCACGCCAGGCTTCAAGCCGAAGAAATCCGTTGCCCTCAGCGGCACAGCCGCCGGCAACACCGCCCTGTGCACCGTTGGCCGCACCGGTAACGACCTGCATTACCGTGGCTATGACGTGCTCGATTTCGCCAATCGCTGCGAGTTCGAGGAGATCGCTCACCTGCTGGTGCACGGCAAGCTGCCCAACGTCGCCGAACTGGCCGGCTACAAGGCTAAGCTCAAGGCTCTGCGCGGCCTGCCGGCCGGGGTGAAGGCGGCACTTGAGCAACTGCCGCCTTCGGCGCACCCGATGGACGTGATGCGTACCGCAGTCTCCGTACTCGGCTGCCTGGCGCCGGAAAAGGACGATCATAACCACCCTGGCGCCCGTGATATTGCCGACAAGCTGATGGCCAGCCTGGGCTCGGCGCTGCTGTACTGGTACCACTACAGCCACAACGGCAAGCGCATCGAGGTGGAAACCGACGACGACTCCATCGGCGGCCACTTCCTCCATCTGCTGCACGGCGAGAAGCCACGCGAGTCCTGGGTGCGCGCCATGCACACCTCGCTCAATCTGTATGCCGAGCATGAATTCAACGCTTCGACCTTCACCTCGCGGGTGATCGCCGGCACCGGTTCTGACCTGTTCTCCTGCATCGCTGGCGCCATCGGCGCGCTACGCGGGCCGAAACACGGCGGCGCCAACGAAGTGGCCTTCGAGGTGCAGAAGCGCTACGACAGCCCGGAGGAGGCTGAGGCCGATATCCGCGAGCGAGTAGGGCGCAAGGAAGTGGTGATCGGCTTCGGTCATCCGGTCTACACCGTGAGCGACCCGCGCAACAAGGTGATCAAGGAAGTGGCCCGCGAGCTGTCCGTGGAGCAGGGCAACACCAAGATGTTCGACATCGCCGAGCGTCTGGAAACCATCATGTGGGACATCAAGAAGATGTTCCCCAACCTCGACTGGTTCAGCGCCGTGAGCTACCACATGATGGGCGTGCCCACCGCCATGTTCACCCCGCTGTTCGTCATCGCCCGCACTGCCGGCTGGTCGGCGCACGTCATCGAGCAACGCATCGACGGCAAGATCATCCGCCCGAGCGCCAATTACACAGGCCCCGAAGACCTGAAGTTCGTGCCGCTCAAGGAGCGTAAATGATGAACACTCAATACCGTAAAAGCCTGCCCGGCACCGCGCTGGATTACTTCGACGCCCGCGAAGCGGTCGAGGCGATCCAGACCGGCGCCTGGGACAAGCTTCCCTACACCTCGCGCGTGCTGGCCGAGCAACTGGTGCGCCGCTGCGAGCCACAGGATCTGACCGCCGCCCTGGAGCAGTTGGTCCATCGCAAGCGCGACCTGGACTTCCCCTGGTATCCGGCGCGGGTGGTCTGTCATGACATTCTCGGTCAGACCGCGCTGGTGGATCTGGCCGGCCTGCGCGATGCCATCGCAGAAAAAGGTGGTGACCCGTCCAAGGTCAACCCGGTGGTGCCGACCCAGTTGATCGTCGACCATTCGCTGGCCGTCGAGGCGCCGGGCTTCGATCCGGATGCCTTCGAGAAGAACCGCGCCATCGAGGATCGCCGCAACGAGGATCGCTTCCATTTCATCGACTGGACCAAGACCGCGTTCAAGAACGTCGACGTGATCCCGGCCGGCAACGGCATCATGCACCAGATCAACCTGGAGAAAATGAGCCCGGTGATCCAGGCACGCGGCGGCATTGCCTTCCCCGATACCTGCGTCGGCACCGACTCGCACACTCCGCACGTGGATGCCCTGGGCGTGATCGCCATTGGCGTCGGCGGCCTGGAGGCCGAGACGGTGATGCTCGGCCACCCGTCGATGATGCGCTTGCCCGATATCGTCGGCGTCGAGCTGACTGGTAAGCGCCAGCCCGGCATCACCGCCACCGATATCGTCCTGGCTATCACCGAGTTCCTGCGCAAGGAAAGGGTGGTGGGGGCCTGGGTCGAGTTCTTCGGTGAAGGGGCGGACAGCCTGTCCATCGGTGATCGCGCGACCATCTCCAACATGTGCCCGGAATACGGCGCCACCGCCTCGATGTTCTACATCGACGGCCAGACCATCGACTACCTCAAGCTCACCGGTCGCGAGCCGGAACAGGTGGCGCTGGTAGAAAACTACGCCAAGACCCTGGGTCTGTGGAGCGACGCGCTGAAAACCGCCGAGTACGAGCGTGTGTTGCGCTTCGATCTGGGCAGTGTGGTGCGCAACATGGCTGGGCCAAGCAACCCGCATCGCCGCCTGCCGACCTCGGCGCTGGCCGAGCGTGGCATCGCTGACGAAGCCAAGCTGCAAGCTGGCAAGGGTGAAGAAGCCCAGGGGCTGATGCCCGATGGCGCGGTGATCATCGCCGCCATCACCAGCTGCACCAATACCTCCAACCCGCGCAACGTCATCGCTGCTGGTCTGGTGGCGAAGAAGGCCAACGCGCTGGGCCTGGTGCGCAAGCCCTGGGTGAAGACGTCATTCGCTCCAGGTTCGAAAGTCGCCAAGCTGTATCTGCAAGAGGCTGGCCTGCTGCCGGAACTGGAGAAGCTCGGTTTCGGCATCGTCGCCTACGCCTGCACCACCTGTAACGGCATGTCCGGCGCGCTCGATCCGGTGATCCAGAAGGAAATCATCGACCGCGACCTGTACGCCACCGCTGTGCTCTCAGGCAACCGCAACTTCGACGGGCGCATCCATCCCTATGCCAAGCAGGCCTTCCTCGCTTCGCCACCGCTGGTTGTGGCCTATGCCATTGCCGGTACCGTGCGCTTCGATATCGAGCAGGACGCGCTGGGCACCGATGCCCAGGGCAACCCCATCACGTTGAAGGACCTGTGGCCGAGCGACGAGGAGATCGACGCCATAGTCGCGGCGAGCGTCAAGCCCGAGCAGTTCAAGCAGATCTATATCCCGATGTTCGACCTCGGGACGGTGAAGGAAGCCGACAGCCCGCTGTACGACTGGCGGCCGATGTCCACCTACATCCGCCGCCCGCCTTACTGGGAGGGTGCGCTGGCCGGCGAGCGCACGCTCAAGGGCATGCGTCCGCTGGCGATCCTGCCGGACAACATCACCACCGACCACCTGTCGCCGTCCAACGCCATCCTGGCGGACTCGGCCGCCGGTGAGTACCTGGCGAAAATGGGCCTGCCGGAGGAGGACTTCAACTCCTACGCCACCCACCGTGGCGACCACCTGACCGCACAGCGCGCCACCTTCGCCAACCCGCAACTGGTCAACGAGATGGCTGTGGTCGACGGCCAGGTGAAGAAGGGCTCGCTGGCCCGCGTCGAGCCGGAAGGCCAGGTGATGCGCATGTGGGAAGCCATCGAGACCTACATGAACCGCAAGCAGAACCTGATCATCGTCGCTGGTGCCGACTACGGCCAGGGCTCGTCGCGGGATTGGGCGGCCAAGGGCGTACGTTTGGCGGGCGTGGAAGTGATCGTCGCCGAAGGCTTCGAGCGCATCCACCGCACCAACCTGGTGGGCATGGGCGTGCTGCCGGTAGAGTTCAAACCGGGCACCACGCGCCTGACCCTGGGGCTGGACGGCACCGAAACCTATGACATCGAGGGCGATATCTCGCCGCGCTGCGACCTGACCCTGGTGGTCAATCGCCGTAACGGTGAAGTGGTTCGGGTGCCGGTGACCTGCCGACTGGATACCGCGGCGGATGTCAGCGTGTACAAGGCCGGCGGCGTGCTGCAGCGCTTCGCCAAGGACTTCCTCGAAGGTGCGGTGGCTTGATAACTCCCTCTCCCATTTATGGGAGAGGGTTGGGGAGAGGGTGCTTCAGGTAGCTCGCGGCTTTTGGATGCTCCCTCTCCCCCGGCCCCTCTCCCGCCAGCGGGAGAGGGGAGGCAAGCG
>NZ_JAOCLK010000044.1:0-36753 GCF_029845265.1 Ectopseudomonas oleovorans | reverse complement strand
GGGCCTGTGGGTGTCGCGCGGTGCTTAGAGTGCGGCGATCTTGCCGCGCTGCTCGACCATCTTGGCCAGGGCCTGTTCAGCTTCGGCCAGTTTGGCGCGCTCCTTCTCCAGCACTTCGGCCGGGGCCTTGGCGACGAAGCCTTCGTTGGCCAGCTTGCTGCCCACACGCTTGACCTCGCCCTCGAGGCGGGCGACTTCCTTGTCCAGGCGCGCCAGTTCGGCGTCCTTGTCGATCAGCCCGGCCATCGGCACCAGCACTTCCATCTCGCCGACCAGGGTGGTGGCGGACATCGGCGCTTCTTCACCGGCAGCCAGTACGCGCACCGACTCCAGCTTGGCCAGCTTGCTCAGCAGCGGCTCGAAGTCGGCCAGGCGGCGTAGGTCTTCGGCACTGGCGTTGGCGACGATGATGTCGATGCGCTTGGCCATGGAGATTTTCATCTCGCCACGAATCTGCCGCACGCCGAGCATCAGTTGCTTGACCCACTCGATGTCACCTTCGGCAGCGGTGTCGATGCGGCTTTCGTTGGCCACCGGCCAGGCCTGCAGCATGATGGTCTCGCCGCTGACGCCAGCCTGGGCCTTGATGCGCTGCCAGATTTCTTCGGTGATAAAGGGCATGAACGGGTGGGCCAGGCGCAGGATCACTTCCAGCACGCGCACCAGGGTGCGGCGGGTGCCGCGCTGGCGCTCGATCGGCGCGTTTTCGTCCCACAGAACGGGCTTCACCAGTTCCAGGTACCAGGCGCAGTACTCGTCCCAGATGAACTCGTACAAGGCCTGGGCGGCCAGGTCGAAGCGGAAGGCATCGAGGTGGCGGGTCACGTCCTGCTCGCAGCGCTGCAGGGCGGAGATGATCCAGCGGTCTACCGGCGACAGGTCTACGGTTTCGCCATTGATGCCGGTGTCCTGGTTATCGGTGTTCTCGATAACGAAGTTGGCGGCGTTCCACAGCTTGTTGCAGAAGTTGCGGTAGCCCTCGACGCGGCCCATGTCGAACTTGATGTCGCGGCCGGTGGAGGCCAGCGCCAGGTTGGTGAAGCGCAGGGCGTCGGTGCCGTAGGCGGCGATGCCTTCGGGGAATTCGGCGCGGGTTTGCTTGGCGATCTTCTCGGCCAGCTTGGGCTGCATCATGCCGCTGGTGCGCTTGGCCACCAGGGCTTCGAGGTCGATGCCGTCGACGATGTCCAGTGGGTCGAGCACGTTGCCCTTGGACTTGGACATTTTCTGGCCCTGACCGTCGCGCACCAGACCGTGCACGTAGACGGTCTTGAACGGGATCTGCCCGGTCAGGTGGGTGGACAGCATGATCATCCGGGCGACCCAGAAGAATATGATGTCGAAGCCCGTCACCAAGACATCCGTTGGGTGGAAGGTCTTGAGAAAATCGGTCTGCTGCGGCCAGCCGAGGGTGGAGAAGGTCCACAGGCCGGAGCTGAACCAGGTGTCGAGCACGTCTTCGTCCTGGCGCAGGTTGGCATCGCCGAGGTTGTGCTTGGCGCGCACTTCCGCTTCGTCACGGCCGACGTAGACGTTGCCGGCATCGTCGTACCAGGCCGGAATGCGGTGGCCCCACCACAGCTGACGGCTGATGCACCAGTCCTGGATGTCACGCATCCAGCTGAAGTACATGTTCTCGTACTGCTTGGGCACGAACTGGATTTCACCGCTCTCGACCACGGCGATGGCTTTCTCGGCCAGCGGCTTGGTGGAGACGTACCACTGGTCGGTCAGCCACGGCTCGATAACGGTGCCGGAGCGGTCGCCTTTCGGCACTTTCAGGGCGTGGTCTTCGATCTTCTCCAGCAGGCCGGCAGCCTCGAAGGCGGCGACGATCTGCTTGCGCGCCTCGAAGCGATCCAGACCGGCGAACTGCGCCGGAATGTTCGCTTCGACCTGTTCGTTGACGCTACCGTCGAGGTTGAACACCTGAGCGGTGGTCAGCACGGCGGCGTTCTTGTCGAAGATGTTGATCAGCGGCAGGTTGTGGCGCTTGCCCACTTCGTAGTCGTTGAAGTCGTGCGCCGGGGTGATCTTCACGCAGCCGGTGCCGAACTCGGGGTCGCAGTAGTCATCGGCGATGATCGGGATGCGCCGGCCCAGCAGCGGCAGCTCGACGTAGCTGCCGATCAGTGCCTTGTAGCGCTCGTCTTCCGGGTGCACGGCCACGGCGCTGTCGCCGAGCATGGTTTCCGGGCGGGTGGTGGCGACGATCAGGTAGTCCTTGCCTTCAGCGGTCTTCTTGCCGTCAGCCAGCGGATAGCGCAGGTTCCACAGCGAGCCTTTCTCGTCGTGGTTTTCCACTTCGAGGTCGGAGATGGCGGTGTGGAACTTGGTGTCCCAGTTGACCAGGCGCTTGCCACGATAGATCAGGCCGTCCTCGTGCAGGCGGACGAAGGCTTCTTTCACGGCTTCGGACAGACCTTCGTCCATGGTGAAGCGCTCGCGCGACCAGTCCACCGAGCTGCCCAGGCGACGGATCTGGCGGGTGATGGTGCCGCCGGACTGTTCCTTCCACTCCCAGACTTTCTCGAGGAATTTCTCGCGGCCCAGGTCGTGGCGACCGATGCCATCGGCGGCCAACTGGCGCTCGACCACCATCTGCGTGGCGATACCCGCGTGGTCGGTGCCTGGCTGCCACAGGGTATTGCGGCCCTGCATGCGGCGGAAGCGGATCAGGCAGTCCATGATCGAGTTGTTGAAGCCGTGGCCCATGTGCAGGCTGCCGGTGACGTTCGGCGGCGGGATCATGATGGTGTAGGGCTCGCCCGAGCCTTGCGGGGCGAAATAGCCCTTGGCTTCCCAGTTCTGGTACAGGGCGGTTTCAATGGCGTGCGGCTGGTAGGTCTTGTCCATGCGCGGCGGGACCCTTTGACGGCTGATCGGAAAAGCCGACAAGTATACCGCTTCTGAGCGCCAAGCCATAAGCCCCGCGCTGTAGGGCAGACCTTTTGTAGGAGCCCCGCCTCGGGGCGAAGCTTTTGCTCTTTGCTGTCTGGCATTCGCCCCGGGGCGGGGCTCCTACAGGGCAGGGCTTACTTGCGTGGCGGCAGCAGACGCGGCAGGCGGGCTTCGAGGCGGCGCTTGAGTTCAGCCTCGATCTGCGGCACGAAATCGTCGATCACGTCCTGCAGGATCAACTGGGCAGCGGCGCGCAACTCGCCATGCACATGCTGCAGATCGCGGGCGCTGTCAGGCAGGTGCGGTTCGATGCGCTCGCGCAGCGTGCTTGGCGCTGGCTGCGGTGCTGGTGTCGGTTTGGGCGTCGGCGTGGCATGAAAAGGCGGCGGCGGGCCGGGCGGCGCGCTGACGATATCGGACAGCACGGGGATGCTGTCCGGGTCGAGCGAGTCGATCAGCAGTGGCGGCTCAGTGCTGTCATCACCCAGCAGCTCGCGTATCGACTCCAGGTCGTGCAGCAACTGAGCAGGTTTCTGTGGGGGCTTGGGGGTGTCCATGGTTATCGGCGCAGCGAGAAAAGGGGCTGGAATGGCTTGTGTTGTGAGCGTGCACGGACACTAAAGTTCGACGCGTTGCGGATCATACCCGCGCTGGCGATAGGTACGGAAATTCTCGCGACAGGCGTTGAGCAGTTCAGGCTGCTGATTGACGATCTCGATAATGCGGGAAAAGCGCTCGACATGCGGCGACAGGCTGCTGCCGAGGTTGATCAGCACGCCCTGCTCGCTACTCGGCACTTCGTCGATGCCCAATACCACGGGTGACAGTGGCGCTTCATGGTGCAGGTCATGGGGTACAAAGCGTTCGGCTTTGAATGTCCACAGCAGTTCGTCGAGTTCACCACACTGCGCCTCGTCGCTGCCGCGAACGAACACCGGCAGGCCGGCACTCCAGGCCTTGAGCGCCAGTTGGCAGGCGGCGCGCAGGCGGCCCGTGGCGTCGTTGGAGGAGAGAACGTAGAACTCGATTCTGGGCATCTGAAGATTTTCGATATTGAAGGGCGGCTGTAGGAGCGAGCTCTGCTCGCGAATCTTGGCAATACAAAAGCTTCGCGAGCAGAGCTCGCTCCTACGATATCCATCGTAGCCCGGACTATGTCCGGGCTACAGGCGCATCAGACCTTGGCGCGATCCAGCAGGTACTGGGTCAGCATCGGCACCGGGCGGCCAGTGCCGCCTTTGTCCTTGCCGCCGCTGATCCAGGCGGTGCCGGCGATATCCAGGTGCGCCCAATGGAAGTTCTTGGCAAAGCGCGACAGGAAGCAGCCAGCGGTGATGGTGCCGGCCTTGGGCCCGCCGATGTTGGCGATGTCGGCGAAGGGGCTGTCCAGCTGCTCCTGATACTCGTCGTACAGCGGCAGTTGCCAGGCGCGGTCGTCGGCGCTTTCGCCAGCCTTGAGTATCTGCTTGACCAGCGCGTCGTTGTTGCCCATCAGGCCGGAGACGTTGCTGCCCAGGGCGACGATGCACGCACCGGTCAGCGTGGCGATGTCGATCACCGCCTGCGGCTTGAAGCGCTCTGCGTAGGTCAGGGTGTCGCACAGCACCAGACGGCCTTCGGCGTCGGTGTTGAGGATCTCCACGGTCTGCCCGCTCATGGTGGTGACGATGTCGCCAGGGCGGGTGGCGCGGCCGCTGGGCATGTTCTCGGCGCAGGCCAGCAGGCACACCAGGTTGATCGGCAGTTGTAGCTCGAGCACGGCTTTCAGGGTGCCGAACACGCTGGCGGCGCCGCACATGTCGTACTTCATCTCGTCCATGCCGGCGGCCGGTTTGATGCTGATACCGCCGGTGTCGAAGGTGATGCCCTTGCCGACCAGGGCGAAGGGTTTGTCGTCCTTCTTACCGCCCTGGTAGTGCATGACGATCATGCGTGGCGGCTGCTCGCTGCCCTGAGCGACGGCGAGGAAGGCGCCGGCGCCGAGTTCCTTGAGTTTCTTCTCGTCGAGGATTTCCACCTTGAGGTTCTTGTAGGCCTTGCCCAGGGTCTTGGCTTCTTCGGCCAGGTAGCTGGGGTGGCAGAGGTTGGGCGGCAGGTTGCCCAGGTTCTTGGTGAAGGCGACACCCGCGGCGATGGCGCGGGCATGCTGCAGGCCGCGTTCGGCATCGGCCAGCTCGGCCTTGTCGACGACCAGGGTGATCTTCTTCAGGGCACGTGGGTCGGTCTTCTGGCTCTTGAACTGCTCGAACAGGTAGCTGCCGTCGGCCAGGGTTTCGATGATCAGACGAGTCTTGCCGTAGGTATCGCGGCCCTTGACCTTGAGCTCGTCGAGGGCGAGCAGGGCATCGCTGCCGCCCAGGCCCTTGAGTACGCCATGCACGCTTGCAACCAACTTGCGTAGTTGACGGTCGGATAGATCACCCTTGCCGCAGCCCACCAGCAATACACGCTCGGCCTTGAGTCCCGGTAGGCTGTGCAGCAGCAGGGTCTGGCCCGGCTTGCCGGCGATGTCGCCACGCTTGAGCATGGCGCTCAGCGCACCGTTGCTGGCCAGGTCGACGGCCTTGGCCGCAATGCCGAGCTTGCGGCCTTCGCCGATGGCGACGACCAGGGTCGCGGTTTTCAGGGTTTCCGGGCGGGTGCTTTTGACGAGGAATTCCATAGTGAGCTGTCCCCAAGACAAAGAGTCGGGTTTGACGGATAATAGCCGCCATTTTTCGAGGGTCCACCCTGCGGTGGGCCGGCAAGTAGGTGCGGCTAGTGTGAGCGCTCGCGCCTGAGCCTGACAACCCTGGAGCGTCCGGTTTGATCGTCTTCCGTTATCTGTCCCGCGAAGTGCTGGTGACCCTGAGTGCGGTGAGTGCCGTGCTGCTGGTGATCATCATGAGCGGTCGTTTCATCAAGTATCTGGCCCAGGCCGCGCAGGGCGTACTCGACCCGGGCGTACTGTTTCTGATCATGGGTTACCGGATTCCCGGCTTTCTGCAACTGATCCTGCCGCTGGGCCTGTTCCTCGGTTTTCTGCTGGCTTACGGGCGCCTCTACCTGGACAGCGAAATGACCGTGCTGTCGGCCACTGGCGTCAGCCAGCAGCGCCTGACTGTTTACAGCATGGCACCGGCGCTGGTCGTCGCCCTGTTGGTCGCCTGGCTGAGCATGGGCCTGGCGCCGCAAGGCGTGGCCAGCGTGGCGCGCATCCTCAATGAGCAGGATGCCCTGACCGAACTCGATACCCTGGTGCCGGGGCGCTTTCAGTCGCTCAAGGATGGCTCGCGGGTGACCTATTCGCAGGAGCTGTCAGCGGATCGTAGCGAGCTGCGCGGCGTGTTCATGTCGGAGAAGCGCTTCGCCGCCGATGGTCGTACCGAGCGCGGTATCACCGTGCTGGTCGCCGAAAGTGGTCGTCAGGAAATTCAGGCGGATGGCAGTCGTTATCTGATTCTGGAAAACGGCTATCGCTATGATGGTGAGCCGGGCGAGGCGGATTACCGTGCCATCCAGTACGACACCTATGGCGTGTTGCTGCCCAAGCCTGAAGTCGCCGTCGAAGCCAGTGAGCGCGAGGCCACACCGACTCGCGAGTTGTTCGGTAGCGACGATCCACGCCTGCAGGCTGAACTGCAATGGCGCCTGTCGCTGCCGCTGCTGGTCTTCATCGTCACCTTGCTGGCGGTGCCGCTGTCGAAAGTCAATCCGCGTCAGGGGCGCTTTCTCAAGCTGCTGCCGGCAATTTTCCTCTACATGGCCTACCTCGGCCTGCTGATCGCCGCCCGTGGTGCGCTGGACAAGGGCAGGCTGCCGCCGGCCCTGGGCTTGTGGTGGGTGCATGGCATCTTCTTCGCCGTCGGCATGCTGTTGTTGTACTGGGAGCGTCTGAGTCTGTGGTGGGCCACTCGTCGTGCGTCGGTGGCGGAGGTGGCTCATGGCTAAGTTGGATCGCTACATCGGCACACAGGTGTTCTTCGCCATTCTGGCAGTACTGGGGATCATTCTCGGGCTGGCATTGCTGTTCGCCTTCATCGACGAGCTCAGCGACCTCAACAAGGGCGACTATGGCCTGGGTCAGGTGCTCTGGTATGTGCTGCTGACGGCGCCGCGCCGCGCCTATGAAATGCTGCCGATGGCGGCGCTGATCGGTTGCCTGATCGGCCTCGGTACGCTGGCCAGCAACAGTGAGCTGACCATCATGCGCGCCGCCGGTGTCTCCATCGGGCGTATCGTCTGGGCGGTGATGAAACCCATGCTGGTGCTGATGCTGGCCGGTATTCTGATCGGCGAATACGTCGCACCTCTGACCGAGAATCAGGCCCAGGCGGATCGCGCATTGGCCCAGGGCGGTGGCGCGGCGCAAAGCTCCAAGCGTGGCATGTGGCATCGCCAGGGCCAGGAGTACGTGCATATCAACGCCGTGCAGCCCAATGGCATCCTGTTGGGGGTGACGCGTTATCGCTTCGATGACGAGCGTCGCCTGCTCTCGGCCAGCTTTGCCCGTCGTGCCGAGTACCGGGACAGCCACTGGATGCTGCGCAATGTGCAGACCACCGTGCTGCATGAGGATCGCTCCGAGGTGATCAACCAGCCTGAAGAGCGCTGGGATATCGAGCTCAATCCGGAACTGCTCGGCACTGTCGTGATGGAGCCCGAGGCGCTGTCGGTCACCGGGCTGTGGCAGTACATCCATTATCTGGGCGAGCAGGGGTTGAATAACGCGCGCTACTGGCTGGCATTTTGGACCAAGGTGCTGCAGCCACTGGTAACCGGCGCGCTGGTATTGATGGCGATTTCCTTCATCTTCGGCCCGCTGCGCTCGGTGACCCTGGGGCAGCGTGTGTTCACGGGGGTGCTGGTGGGTTTTATCTTCCGTATCGCTCAGGACCTGCTCGGCCCATCGAGCCTGGTGTTCGGTTTCTCGCCGCTGCTGGCGGTGCTGGTGCCGGCCGGTATCTGTGCGCTGGCCGGGGTGTGGTTGCTGCGGCGTGCCGGTTGAGCAGATTGTCGTGGGCATGAAAAGCCGGTTCGATGAGCCGGCTTTTTTGCATCTGCGCTGGGCTACTTCTTGTGAATATTCTTCGGCAGTTGCACCACACGACTGTCGGAATAGATGTCGTGCCAGGTGCGCCCCTGCTTGTCCCACAGCAGCCAGAGGAAGCCCAGGCCGGCGAACAGCCAGGAGCCGATGGCGACCACGAAACGCAGCAAGGCCTGCCACAGGTCGATGGCGCTGCCGTCGGCGTTCTGAATGCGCAATCCCCAGGCCTGCATGCCCAGCGTCTGGCCATTGTGCGTCCAGAACTTGGCGAAGAAGGCGAACAGTGACAGCAGCACCAGGCTGGCAAGCAGCGGGTCATTATCCAGTGCGCCGGCTTCGGACATGGCCATCAGCCTATCGCCGCCGTGGATCAGGCGCAAAATGCCCTGCTGATAGATCAGGGTGACCACCATGATCAATGCCACACAGAGCAGAGAATCGTAGAAGAGGGCCGCCAGGCGACGAATCGGCCCTGCAGTGGGGAAGTCACCCTGCGGGCGTAACGGGTGTTTCGGCATGATGGGCTCGCTGAGACGAAAGTGCGCGCCATTCTAACCGCGACTTCTCTGTCGGCATAAAGATGTGCGCAGGCTATCTGTAACCTGGCGCTGCTGCGGGAAAGACAGGCAAAAAAAACCCCTGACAGTTATCAGGGGTTTTTCAAGGCGGCGGCGATTAGCCCAGGACTTGAACCTGGTCAGCCTGCATACCTTTTTGACCTTGCACAGCTACGAAGCTGACTTTCTGGCCTTCTTTCAGGCTCTTGAAGCCATTACCTTCGATCGCGCGGAAGTGCACGAACAGATCCGGACCGCTTTCGGGAGTGATAAAACCAAAACCTTTCTCGTCGTTAAACCACTTGACGGTACCGTTCTGACGATTCGACATGTCTTTTTCCTTGAAACTAGAGTTGATGACAGCCTCCACATAGATAGAGGGCTGAGACTGGTTGCAAGGAGTAATAGAAGTCGAGCGGGATGTAGCGGATCTTGATGATCTGCTGCACCAGAGTCACGATTCACAGCGACCCATGCAAACAGTGGGTTCACTCTACGCTAAGTTTTGCGCAAATGCCAACCCCTGCCGGCAAGGTCGCCGGCCAGGTTTTGCGGGGGCTGTCCGGGCGCAATACCGGTGTAGCAGTAAGCTGCCCGTGAGTGGCGTCCGGGTTGCTCGGACGCAAACGAAAAAGCCCGTAAGACCAATGTCTTACGGGCTTCTTGTATCGTGGTGCCCCGGGGGAGACTCGAACTCCCACTCCTTTCGAAAACGGATTTTGAATCCGCCGCGTCTACCGATTCCGCCACCGGGGCACGATGGCGGCGAAGTATAGGGATGCGTCTGGCGCCGGTCAATCGGCGTTGCTGTTGTTCTCTGGTCAATGCTGAGTCCGTCTGCGTGCAAGCCGTTGTCATCGGGCGCGGCGGTGTTGTTACGGTTTGCCGGCCCTTGGCGGCGAGCGTGATGGCTATGGCCTGTAATTCATGCTCGCACTGGATGAGCGCTTGCCAGAACAGTTGCAAGCCAGTCGTCCCTTGCCGCCGCTGCGCACGCAGAAGCTGTTTCGCGAGGGGGCGCTGCAGATTGAGTGTTGCGTGAGCAAGCACTGGCGCCGTGATGCCGGGCAGGGTGAGGTGTCGTTGTGGACGGTGCCGGTGCTCGAGGCCGAGGAGATGCTGGTTTTCGCGCCAGGCAGGCGTTTTGCCTATCAACGGCTGCAGAATTTGCGTGGGCGTTCGATCGCGACCGTGCGTGGTTATGGCTACGTCGGCAGTGAGTATTTCCAGCGTCACGATGGTGCCGATGTGCAGGCGCTGATTCACCTGGTCGCGCAGGGGCGTAGCGAGGTCGGCATTCTGGATCGTCTGGAATGGCGCTACCTGCAGCATGAGCATGCGATGTTGCAGGGGGCTCGTTGGCAGGTAGAGGAGGGGCCGACGATCAATCGCTCTCAGTTGCGTCTGCGCCTGCATCAGCAGCAGGCGAACAGGTTGGCGGCCTTTAATGCTGCGATCCGTTCTCTGCAGGCCGATGGCACCCTGGCGCGTATCGTTGCCCGCTATGCCCCGCAGGCTCACGTGGCCGGGCCAGTGGAAATCCGGTAAGCTCTGCGACCCTGCAAAAATGCCCCCTCCGAATCATGCGTGTTGCCGATTTTCACTTCGACCTTCCCGAATCGCTGATTGCCCGTCATCCGTTGGCCGAGCGTCGTGCCAGTCGCCTGTTGCAGCTCGACGGGCCAACGGGTGCGCTGCGCCATGGCCAGTTCACCGATGTGCTGGAGCAACTGCGCCCCGGTGATCTGATGGTGTTCAACGACACGCGGGTGATCCCGGCGCGTCTGTTCGGCCAGAAGGCCTCGGGCGGCAAGCTGGAGGTGTTGGTCGAGCGTGTGCTCGATCAGTATCGGGTGCTTGCGCATGTGCGTTCGAGCAAGTCGCCCAAGCCGGGGTCGCAGATTCTTATCGACGGTGGCGCAGAGGCCGAGATGGTCGCGCGCCACGATGCGCTGTTCGAGCTGCGTTTTGCCGAGCCGGTGCTGCCGCTGCTGGAGCGTGTCGGCCATATGCCGCTGCCTCCTTATATAGACAGACCGGACGACGAAGCGGATCGTGAGCGTTATCAGACCGTCTATGCGCAGAAGGCGGGGGCCGTCGCTGCGCCGACTGCCGGTCTGCACTTCGATGACGAGCTGTTGGCGGCGATCCGTGCCAAGGGTGTGGAAACCGCATTCGTGACCTTGCACGTCGGTGCGGGCACCTTCCAGCCGGTGCGGGTCGAGCGTATCGAAGATCACCACATGCACAGCGAGTGGCTGGAGGTCGGCCAGGATGTGGTCGATGCTGTCGCCGCCTGTCGTGCGCGTGGCGGGCGCGTGGTTGCCGTGGGTACCACCAGCGTGCGTTCGCTGGAGACGGCCGCTCGCGATGGCGAGTTGAAACCCTTCAGCGGTGATACCGATATCTTCATTTATCCAGGACGCCCCTTCCATGTGGTCGATGCCCTGGTGACCAACTTCCACCTGCCCGAGTCGACCCTGCTGATGCTGGTGTCGGCCTTTGCCGGTTATGCCGAAACCATGGCCGCCTACCGCGAGGCCGTGGCGCAGGGCTATCGCTTCTTCAGTTACGGTGATGCCATGTTCATCACCCGCAATCCCGCCGCGCGCGGGCCCGAGGTTTGAGTATGTCGCGCACCTGTCGCATGTCCTTCGAGTTGCTGGCCACCGACGGCAAGGCCCGACGCGGTCGCCTGACCTTTCCGCGTGGCGTGGTGGAAACCCCGGCGTTCATGCCGGTGGGTACCTATGGCACGGTCAAGGGCATGTTGCCGCGTGATATCGAGGCCATTGGCGCGCAGATCATCCTCGGCAACACCTTCCACCTGTGGCTGCGTCCGGGCATGGAGGTGATCAAGAAACACGGCGACCTGCACGATTTCATGCAGTGGCAGGGGCCGATCCTCACCGACTCTGGCGGCTTTCAGGTGTTCAGCCTCGGTGCCATGCGCAAGATCAAGGAGGAGGGCGTGTACTTCGCCTCGCCGGTCGATGGCACCAAGGTGTTCATGGGGCCGGAAGAGTCGATGCAGGTACAGCGTGATCTGGGCTCGGACATCGTGATGATCTTCGATGAATGCACGCCGTACCCGGCCGAATTCGATGTAGCCAAGCGTTCCATGGAGCTGTCGCTGCGTTGGGCCAAGCGCTCGAAGACCGCACACGGTGAGAGCAGCGCAGCGCTGTTCGGTATCGTCCAGGGTGGCATGCATGAAGAGCTGCGCATGCGCTCGCTCGAAGGGCTTTGCGAAATCGGCTTCGACGGCCTGGCCATTGGCGGGCTGTCGGTCGGCGAGCCGAAGGAAGAGATGATCCGTGTGCTAGATTTTCTGCCGCCGCACATGCCGGCCGACAAGCCGCGCTACCTGATGGGCGTAGGCAAGCCGGAAGACCTGGTCGAGGGTGTGCGCCGTGGCGTGGACATGTTCGACTGCGTGATGCCGACGCGCAATGCGCGCAACGGCCACCTGTTCGTCGATACCGGCGTGGTGAAGATTCGCAACGCCGTGCACAAACACGACGACTCGTCGCTGGACCCGACCTGCGACTGTTACACCTGTAAACATTTCTCGCGCGCTTATCTGCATCATCTGGACAAGTGCGGCGAAATGCTCGGTAGCATGCTCAATACCATCCATAACTTGCGGCATTATCAGCGGGTTATGGCTGGTTTGCGCGAGGCTATCGGACAGGGTACATTGGCCGCCTTCGTCGAAACCTTCTATGCCAAGCGCGGCCTGCCTGTGCCGCCGCTTGACTGATTCCCGAACGATTCAAGATCTTTTCCATTAGGAGTGATACATGAGCTTTTTCATCCCCGCCGCTTACGCTGACACCGCGGCTGCTGGCCCTGCCGGCAGCGGTTTCGAGTGGGTTTTCCTGATCGGCTTTCTGGTCATCTTCTATCTGATGATCTGGCGTCCGCAGGCCAAACGCGCCAAGGAACACAAGAACCTGCTCGCCAGCCTGCAGAAGGGCGACGAAGTGGTCACCAGCGGCGGTATCGCTGGCAAGGTGTCCAAGGTTGCCGACGATTTCGTGGTGATCGAAGTGTCCGACAGCGTCGAACTGAAATTCCAGAAGCAGGCCATCGCCGCCACTCTGCCCAAGGGCACGCTGAAAGCCATCTGATTCGGTTCTCGGTTTTTCCATTCCACGGGGCGCTTTTAGCGCCCCGCGTCATAAGCGGGCGGCTCGTTCATGCTCAATAAATACCCTCTGTGGAAGTACCTGCTGATTTTGTCCGTTCTGGCAATCGGCCTGGTGTACTCCATTCCCAACCTTTATCCAGACGATCCTGCCATACAGATCAGCGGCGCCAGCTCGGCGCTGAGCATCGAGCAGGCGGATGTCGACCGTGCCAGCAAAGCGCTGCAGGACGCCGGTATTGCCGTCAAGGCTGCCAGCATCGACGAGCGTGGCCGCGCTGGCCTGATTCGTCTGACCAAGCAGGATGACCAGTTGCCGGCCAAGGACATCGTCCGCCGTGCGCTGGGCGATGATTACGTCGTGGCGCTGAACCTGGCGCAAACCACCCCCGACTGGCTGCGTAGCCTGGGTGCGAGCCCGATGAAGCTCGGCCTGGATCTGTCTGGTGGTGTGCACTTCCTGCTGGAAGTCGACATGGACAAGGCGCTGGATGTGCGCCGCAAGGTTTATGAAGGTGAGATCAAGAGCCTGCTGCGCAAGGAGCGTATTCGCTACCGCAGCATGCCGGAAAGCAATGGCCGGATTCAGCTCGGCTTTGCCGACAGCGACACGCTGGACAAGGCGCAGCGCCTGATTCGCAAGGATTACAGCGATTTCGAACTGACCACTGTCGAGCGTGGCGGCCAGCATATTCTGCAGCTGGGTCTGACTCAGGCGAAGATCGCCGAGATTCGTGAGTACTCCATTCGCCAGAACCTCACCACTGTACGCAATCGCGTTAATGAACTGGGCGTGGCCGAGCCGCTGGTGCAGCGCCAGGGTGCCAACCGTATCGTGGTGGAGCTGCCGGGTGTGCAGGACACTGCCGAGGCCAAGCGTATTCTCGGCAAGACCGCCAGCCTGGAGTTCCGTCTGCAGGCCGACCCCAATGCGCCGCGTGGCGCCACCGAGACCTTCAGCTTCCGTGAGGAAGGTCGTCCGCCGGTACAGCTGGAGCGTGAGCTGATCATCACTGGCGATCATGTGACCGACGCCCAGGCCAGTTTTGACGAGAATGGTCGCCCGCAGGTGAACATTCGCCTCGACGGTCACGGCGGCGAGCTGATGAACCGCGCCACCCGCAACAACGTCGGCCGCAGCATGGCGGTGATCTTCATCGAGCAGAAGCCGGTCACCCGCTACGTGCGTCAGACTATCGACGGCGTCGAGCAGGAAGTTGCCATTTCTTCCTTCGTGGAAGAGAAGAAGATCATCAGCCTGGCGACCATCCAGTCACCACTGGGCAGCCAGTTCCGCATCACCGGCCTGAACGGCCAGGGCGAGTCGTCAGAGCTGGCGCTGCTGCTGCGTGCCGGTGGTCTGGCGGCACCGATGTACTTCGCTGAAGAACGCACCATCGGTCCGAGCCTGGGGGCCGAGAACATTGCCAAAGGTATCGCCTCCACCGAGTGGGCGATGATCTTCGTGTCCCTGTTCATCATCGCCATCTATCGCTTCTTCGGTGTGCTGGCGACCGTTGCCCTGGCGTTCAACCTGGTGCTGCTGGTCGGTCTGATGTCTGCCATTGGCGCGACCCTGACCCTGCCGGGTATCGCCGGTATCGTGCTGACCCTGGGTATGGCGGTAGACGCCAACGTACTGATTTTCTCGCGGATACGCGAGGAGCTGGCCAATGGACTGCCGGTGCAGCGTGCCCTGCACGAGGGCTTCGATCGTGCCTATTCGGCGATTCTGGACAGTAACCTGACCACCTTGTTGGTGGGCGGCATCCTATTCGCCATGGGGACCGGTCCGGTGAAGGGCTTCGCGGTAACGCTGTCGCTGGGCATCATTACGTCGATGTTCACCGCCATCATGTTCACCCGTGGTCTGGTCAACCTGATCTTCGGTGGCCGTAACTTCAAGAAGCTGTGGATCTGAGGTGCAGCCATGATCAAGTCAACCATTCGTTTCATGGCGGTCCGCAATATCGCCTTCTCCATTACGGTCGTGCTGACGCTGATTGGTCTCGGCGCGCTGTTTACCAAGGGGCTTAATTTCGGCCTGGATTTCACCGGTGGCACCCTGATCGAGTTGCAGTACGAGCAGCCGGCCAACCTAGAGCTGATCAAGGCCGAGTTGAGCCAGGCCGGTTATACCGACGCCGTGGTGCAAAGCTTTGGCGCCAGCACGGATGTACTGGTGCGTCTGGCTGGCGATTCCCCTGATCTGGGTAATGAGGTCGCGGCTGCGCTGCGCAAGGTCGACGAGGCAGCGCGCTTCGAGGTCAAGCGCGTCGAGTTCGTCGGCCCGCAGGTGGGTGAAGAGCTGCGTGACCAGGGCGGTATCGCCATGCTCCTGGCGTTAGGCGGGATCATGCTCTACCTGGCGTTTCGCTTTCAGTGGAAGTTTGGTGTCGGTGCCATCGCATCCTTGGTGCACGACGTGATCATCACCTTGGGTGTGCTGGCGTTCTTCCAGATTCCATTCGACCTGACGGTGCTGGCGGCGGTGCTGGCGATGATCGGTTATTCGCTCAACGACACCATCATCATCTACGACCGGATTCGTGAGAACTTCCGTGTAATGCGCAAGACCTCGCTGATCGAGAACATCGACGTTTCGATCACTCAGACCCTTCTGCGTACCATCGCCACCTCGCTGTCCACTGCGCTGGCCTTGTTGGCACTGCTGTTCTTCGGTGGTGACGTACTGGCGGCCTTCGCCCTGACCCTGTTGGTCGGTGTGGTGGTGGGGACCTACTCGTCGGTCTACATCGGCGCCACGGTGCTGGTATGGCTGAAGCTCAGCGTGGAGGATCTGATTCCGCCAGTGGTCGAGGCCGAGGCAGACGACGGTCGTCCATGATGTTGTGACTCGCATCATGAAAGTCAGCGAAAGCCGCGGCAAGTCGAACTTGTCGCGGTTTTTTGCTGTCCCAGGCATAGAGAAGGGCGTGAGTCGCCGAGCCTAGGAGACACAAAAATGAATAAATCAATGTTGGTAGGTGCCGTACTGGGTGCTGTGGGTGTGACCGCGGGTGGGGCCGTCGCCACCTACAGTCTGGTTGATCGCGGCCCGGACTATGCCGAGGTGCTGGCGGTAACGCCGATAAACGAAACCGTTAAAACGCCGCGTGAGGTCTGCCAGGATGTCACCGTCACCCGCCAGCGTCCGGTGCAGGATCAGCACCAGATTGCCGGCACGGCCATCGGCGCCATTGCCGGCGGCCTGCTGGGCAATCAGGTGGGGGGTGGCACGGGCAAGAAGATTGCGACCGTCGCGGGTGCGGTTGGCGGCGGTTATGCCGGCAACAAGATTCAGGAAGGCATGCAGCAGCGTGACACCTACACCACCACCGAAACCCGCTGCAACACCGTGACCGATACCAGCGAGAAGCTGGTGGGCTATGACGTGAAGTACCAGTTGGGCGAGCAGGTTGGCACCGTACGCATGGATCGTGATCCGGGTAGCCGTATCCCGGTCAACAAACAGGGCGAGTTGGTGCTGGTGCAGCAGGCCCAGTAAGAAACTCAAGCCAGAAAAAACGCCCCTCGGGGTAATGTCAGTCAGTTAAGCCGTTGCACTCGATCTTTGTAGGAGCCGGCTTGCCGGCGATCCGCCATAAAAAGCATCGCCAGCAAGCTGGCTCCTACGAAAAGCGCCCCCTCTACTGCAAGTAGGAGGGGGTGGTGACGAACTTATCTGATCAGCATTATCCCTCGGGGCGTTTTTTTATTGCTCGACAGAAGCTCAGCGTTTCATCGAGGGTGCCAGATGTGGCTGGATCGCGGTCAGCACGGCCTTGAAGCACTTGGTGTTGCCGGCAACGATCTGGCCTTTCTCAAGGAATTCGTGGCCACCAGTGAAGTCGCTGACCAGGCCGCCTGCTTCCTGGATCAGCAGGGCGCCGGCTGCCATGTCCCACTCGGACAAGCCGAATTCCCAGAAGGCGTCGTAGCGGCCGGCTGCGACATAAGCCAGATCCAGGCTGGCGGCACCGGCACGGCGTACGCCGGCGGTCTGGCCGACCAGGCTACGGAACATACTCAGGTAGTTCTCGAGGTTGTCCAGCTGCTCGTTGCGGAACGGGAAGCCGGTACCCAGCAGCGCGCCATCCAGGCTCTTGCGGTTGCTGACACGCAGGCGGCGACCGTTGAGGGCGGCGCCACGGCCGCGGCTGGCGGTGAATTCTTCCTGGCGCACCGGGTCGAGGACGATGGCGTGCTCAAGGCGGCCGCGGTATTTGCAGGCGATGCTGATGGCGAAGTGCGGTACGCCGCGAACGAAGTTGGTGGTGCCGTCCAGCGGGTCGATGATCCACTGGTAGTCGGCGCCGTCGCCACTGCCTTCCAGCACGCCGCCTTCCTCGCCCAGGAAGCTGTGGGTCGGGTAGGCCTTGCGGATGGCCTGGACGATCATCAGCTCAGCGGCTTTGTCGACCTCGGTGACGTAATCCTTGGCGTCCTTCTCGTCGACCGAGATGACATCCAGGCGCTCGATGGAGCGAAAGATCATTTCACCGGCGCTGCGAGCGGCGCGCAGGGCGATATTCAGCATGGGCTGCATGGGCGGTTCACCTGGGGCGTTAAAGAAAGCCGGCCATGTTAGCAGAAAACCGTTGCCGATGAAGCGCCGTCTGTACGCTGCATGGCATTAATCGAAGGGCTTGGGTAAGATCATCGCCCCCCCTTGAGATTTCTGAGAGCGTCTGCGTTGCTGGACAATATTCGCGTGGTTTTGGTGGGCACCAGTCATCCGGGCAATATCGGCGGTGCCGCGCGGGCGATGAAAAACATGGGGCTGTCGCGTCTGGTATTGGTGGCTCCCGAAGATTTCCCCAGTGGCGAGGCTGTCGCGCGCGCGTCCGGTGCGACCGATGTGCTGGATGCTGCGCAGGTGGTCGATACCCTGGAGGAAGCGCTGGTGGGCTGCACCCTGGTGGTCGGCACCAGTGCGCGCGATCGACGCATCCCCTGGCCGCTGCTCGATCCGCGCGAATGTGCTGTGGCCAGCTGTGAGCAGGCTGCTGCAGGTGGTGAGGTGGCGTTGGTGTTCGGTCGTGAATATGCCGGCCTGACCAACGAAGAGTTGCAGCGATGTCAGTACCACGTGCATATCCCGTCCAACCCGGAATTCAGCTCGCTGAATCTGGCGGCGGCGGTTCAGGTGCTGGCCTATGAAGTGCGCATGGCCTGGCTGACGGCCTCGAGTCTGCCGACCAAGGTAGAGAAGCTGGAGTCGACGGCGATGCTCAATGCTCAGGCGGCGACCGCGGACGAGCTGGAGTCCTTTTACGGTCATCTGCGGCGCGTGCTGGTGATGATCGGTTTTCTCGATCCCCAGAAACCGCGGCACCTGATGACGCGTCTGCGCCGACTGTATGGGCGCAGTGCGGTGAGCAAGTTGGAAATGAATATCCTGCGCGGCATCCTGACCGAGACGGAGAAGGCCGTGCGTGGAGAGTCTCACAAGCAGGGGAAGTCTGATGTTTGAGCGCATGCGAGAAGATATCCAGAGCGTTTTTCACCGTGATCCGGCGGCGCGCAATGCGTTCGAGGTGGTGACCTGCTATCCCGGGTTGCACGCTGTCTGGCTGCATCGCGTGGCGCACGCGCTGTGGCGTTCGGGCTGGAAGTGGCTGGCGCGCGTGGTCTCCAACTTCGGGCGCTGGATGACCGGTATCGAAATTCATCCGGGGGCGAAGATCGGTCGGCGTTTCTTCATCGATCACGGCATGGGCATCGTCATTGGTGAAACCGCCGAGATCGGTAACGACGTGACCCTTTACCAGGGGGTCACCCTCGGTGGCACCAGTTGGAACAAGGGCAAGCGTCACCCGACCCTGGAAGATGGGGTGGTGGTGGGGGCTGGTGCCAAGGTGCTGGGGCCGTTCACTGTCGGGGCTGGTGCCAAGATCGGCTCCAACGCGGTGGTGACCAAGGCGGTGCCGGCCGGGGCGACGGCAGTTGGCATTCCCGGCAAGATCATCGTCAAGTCTGATAACGAGCAGGAAGCCAAGCGTCAGGCCATGGCTGAGAAGATCGGCTTCGACGCCTACGGCGTGGGTCAGGATATGCCGGACCCGGTTGCCCGTGCCATCGGCCAGTTGCTCGATCACCTGCATGTGGTCGATGGTCGTCTGGAGGGGATGTGCAAGGCGCTGACGGCGCTCGGCAGTGATTATTGCGCTAAGGATCTGCCGACCCTGCGCGACGAGGACTTCGCCGACGTGTGCAAGGATCAACAGCAGGGCGACAAGCCGGCTGCCTGATGCAGCAGGAGGCGGGCTTTGCTATGATGCTGCCTTCTTTTGTGCGCAAGCCTGAGTAAATCAATAGGTCTTATAGTTGACTTAAATACTCGGGAATCGCATACTTCGCGGCACTTTAGTGATTCGTGGTAGAGCCATGCGACTGACCACCAAAGGCCGTTACGCCGTTACCGCCATGCTCGATCTGGCGCTGCACGCGCAGCACGGTCCCGTTTCCCTGGCCGATATTTCCGAGCGGCAGGGCATTTCCCTGTCTTATCTCGAGCAACTGTTCGCCAAGTTGCGCCGTGGCAGCCTGGTTTCCAGTGTACGCGGGCCGGGCGGTGGCTATCAGCTGTCACGCGACATGCGCGGTATTCAGGTGGCTCAGGTGATCGATGCGGTCAACGAGTCGGTGGATGCCACGCGTTGCCAGGGGCAGGGTGATTGCCATGCCGGTGACACCTGTCTGACCCACCACCTGTGGTGTGACCTCAGCCAGCAGATTCATGAATTCCTCAGTGGCATCAGCCTGGCCGACCTGGTCGCGCGCCATGAGGTGCAGGAAGTGGCCTTGCGTCAGGATCAGCGTCGCTGCTCTGGCAAGGCGCCACGCCTGGATAAGATTGAAGCGTCCGCCGTCGAATGAGCGGTGCGCTTGCCGATAGGAGAAGTCTGATGAAATTGCCTATTTACCTCGATTATTCCGCTACCACGCCGGTCGATCCGCGTGTGGCGCAGAAAATGAGCGAGTGCCTGCTGGTCGATGGTAACTTCGGCAACCCGGCTTCGCGCTCGCATGTGTTTGGCTGGAAGGCTGAAGAAGCGGTGGAGAATGCCCGCCGTCAGGTCGCCGAACTGGTCAATGCCGACCCGCGCGAAATTGTCTGGACCAGCGGTGCAACCGAGTCCAACAACCTGGCGATCAAGGGTGTTGCGCACTTCTACACCAGCAAGGGCAAGCACATCATCACCTCGAAGATCGAGCACAAGGCGGTGTTGGATACGACCCGCCAGCTCGAACGCGAAGGCTTCGAGGTGACCTATCTGGAGCCAGGCGAAGATGGCCTGATCACCCCGGCCATGATCGAGGCTGCGCTGCGTGAAGACACCGTGCTGGTGTCGGTCATGCACGTCAATAATGAAATCGGCACCATCAACGACATCGCTGCCATTGGTGAGCTGACCCGCTCACGTGGCGTGTTGCTGCACGTCGATGCCGCGCAGTCCACCGGCAAGGTGGAGATCGACCTGGAGAAGATGAAGGTCGATCTGATGTCCTTCTCGGCGCACAAGACCTACGGCCCCAAGGGTGTCGGTGCCCTGTACGTACGCCGCAAGCCGCGTGTGCGTCTGGAAGCGCAGACCCACGGTGGTGGTCATGAGCGCGGCATGCGTTCCGGCACCCTGGCCACCCACCAGTGCGTCGGCATGGGTGAGGCCTTCCGTATTGCCAAGCAGGAGATGGCGGCGGAAAACCAGCGCATCACTGCGCTGCGTGATCGCTTCTACCGCCAGCTCGAAGGCATGGAAGAGCTGTACGTTAACGGCAGCCTGACGGCGCGTGTGCCGCACAACCTCAACCTGAGTTTCAACTACGTCGAGGGCGAGTCGCTGATCATGGCGCTCAAGGACCTCGCCGTATCGTCCGGTTCGGCGTGCACTTCGGCTTCCCTGGAGCCGTCCTACGTGTTGCGTGCCCTGGGCCGCAACGACGAGCTGGCGCACAGCTCGATTCGCTTCACCTTCGGTCGTTTCACCACTGAAGAGGAGGTCGATTACGCTGCCGCCAAGGTTCGTGAGGCTGTGGATAAGCTGCGCGAACTGTCGCCCCTGTGGGATATGTTCAAAGAAGGTGTCGACCTTTCCACCGTGGAATGGGCAGCACACTGATAGCTGCCTGAAGAGCGGCACCTGATGAGAGAGGAAGTACAGCATGGCTTACAGTGACAAGGTCATCGACCACTACGAAAATCCGCGCAACGTCGGCAAGCTCAATGCCGAAGATCCCGATGTCGGCACCGGTATGGTCGGCGCGCCGGCCTGCGGCGACGTCATGCGTCTGCAGATCAAGGTCAACGAAAGCGGCGTGATCGAAGACGCCAAGTTCAAGACCTATGGCTGCGGTTCGGCGATTGCCTCCAGCTCCCTCGCCACCGAGTGGATGAAGGGCAAGACCCTGGATGAAGCCGAGAGCATCAAGAACACCCAGCTCGCCGAAGAACTGGCACTGCCGCCGGTGAAAATTCACTGCTCCGTGCTCGCCGAAGACGCCATCAAGGCCGCCGTGCGCGATTACAAGCAGAAGAAAGGCTTGCTCTGATACGAGGTTTGTAATGGCCATCACCATGTCTGAAGCAGCCGCTCGTCATGTGCAGCGCTCCCTCGAGGGGCGCGGCAAGGGCGAGGGTATTCGCCTCGGTGTGCGTACTACCGGTTGTTCCGGCCTGGCCTACGTGCTCGAGTTCGTTGATGAGCTGGCGGCCGAGGATCAGGTATTCGAAAGCCATGGCGTCAAGGTGATCATCGATCCCAAGAGCCTGGTCTATCTCGATGGCACCGAGTTGGACTTCGTCAAGGAAGGCCTCAACGAGGGCTTCAAGTTCAACAACCCCAACGTGCGCGGCGAATGCGGTTGCGGCGAAAGCTTCAATGTCTGAGGCCGTGAATGGGTAATCCCTGCCATTTCGCTCTGTTCGACCTGCAGCCGAGCTTTCGTCTGGATCTGGATCAACTGGCTGCGCGTTACCGCGAGTTGGCGCGTCAGGTTCATCCTGACCGTTTCGCCGATGCCGGCGAGCGTGAGCAGCGCCTGGCGCTGGAGCGCTCGGCCTGTCTCAACGAGGCGTATCAGATTCTGAAAACGCCATCGCAGCGTGCCCGCTACCTGCTGGCCATGCGTGGGCCGGAGCTTCCGCTGGAAGTGACGGTGCAGGATCCGGATTTTCTCCTGCAGCAGATGCAGCTGCGCGAAGAGCTGGAAGAGCTGCAGGACGACGCCGACCTGGCTGGTGTCGCGGCCTTCAAGCGTCGCCTGAAGACCGCTCAGGAGGCGCTCAATGAGCGCTTCGCGGCATGCTGGGACGACGATGCTCGTCGCGAAGAGGCTGAGCGCCTGATGCGGCGGATGCAGTTTCTCGACAAGCTCTCCCATGAAGTGCGCCAACTAGAAGAGCGCCTCGACGATTAACCTGTGGGTTGCCTCGGCAGCCTGCCTGATGATTTCAAGAAGACCATGGCCTTATTGCAGATCGCCGAGCCAGGACAGAGCCCGCAACCGCACCAGCGTCGGCTGGCAGTGGGTATTGACCTGGGCACCACCAATTCACTGGTCGCTGCCGTGCGCAGTGGTCTGGCCGAGCCTCTGGCCGATGCTGCCGGCAAGGTCATCCTGCCTTCGGCGGTGCGTTATCACGCCGCCAGCATCGAGGTCGGCGAGTCGGCCAAGGCTGCTGCTGCCAGTGATCCGTTGAACACCGTGTTGTCGGTCAAGCGTCTGATGGGCCGCGGTATCGCCGATGTGCATCAGCTTGGCGAGCAATTGCCCTATCGCTTCGTGGCGGGCGAGTCGCACATGCCCTTCATCGAAACGGTGCAGGGGGCGAAGAGTCCGGTCGAGGTGTCCGCCGAAATTCTCAAGGCTCTGCGTTTGCGTGCCGAGCAAACCCTTGGCGGCGAGCTGGTGGGCGCGGTGATTACCGTGCCGGCCTACTTCGATGACGCGCAGCGTCAGGCCACCAAGGATGCCGCGCGTCTTGCCGGCCTTAGCGTGCTGCGTCTGCTCAACGAACCCACTGCTGCCGCTGTCGCCTATGGTCTGGATCAGAAGGCCGAAGGCGTGGTTGCCATCTATGACCTAGGCGGCGGCACCTTTGATATTTCCATCCTGCGCCTGACCGGCGGTGTTTTCGAGGTGCTGGCCACCGGTGGCGACAGCGCCCTGGGTGGCGACGACTTCGATCATGCCATTGCCGACTGGATCATCCAGCAGGCCGGGATTTCCAGTGATCTCGATCCGGCAACCCAGCGCAGCCTGCTACAGGCTGCCTGTGCCGCGAAAGAGGCGCTGACCGAAGCGGACAGCACTGAACTGAGCCATGGCGACTGGCGCGCTGTGTTGAGTCGCGAGCAGTTCGAGGCGCTGATCGAACCGATGGTGGCGCGCAGCCTCAAGGCTTGCCGGCGCGCGGTGCGTGATTCGGGCGTCGAGCTGGAAGAGGTCAGTGCCGTGGTCATGGTGGGCGGCTCGACCCGCGTGCCGCGTGTGCGCGAGGCGGTAGGCGAGTTGTTCGGTCGCGCACCGCTGACCAATATCGATCCTGATCAGGTGGTGGCCATCGGTGCAGCAATCCAGGCCGATGCCCTGGCGGGTAATCAGCGTGGTGATGGCGAGGAGTTGCTGCTGCTGGATGTGATTCCACTGTCGCTCGGCCTGGAAACCATGGGCGGGCTGATGGAGAAGGTGATTCCGCGCAATACCACCATCCCGGTGGCGCGTGCACAGGAATTCACCACCTACAAGGATGGCCAGACGGCCATGATGATTCATGTGCTGCAGGGCGAGCGCGAACTGATCGCCGACTGCCGTTCGCTGGCGCGCTTCGAGCTGCGCGGCATTCCGCCGATGGTCGCGGGTGCAGCGAAGATTCGCGTGACCTTCCAGGTCGATGCCGATGGCCTGCTCAGTGTCGCGGCGCGGGAGCTGAGTTCCGGCATCGAGTCGAGCATCCAGGTCAAGCCGTCCTATGGTCTGACTGATGGCGAGATCGCGCGCATGCTGCAGGACTCCTTCCAGAACGCCGGCGACGACAAGGCCGCGCGCGTGTTGCGCGAGCAGCAGGTCGATGCGCAGCGTCTGATCGAGGCGGTCGAAGGCGCGCTGGAGGTCGATGGCGAGCGCCTGCTGGATGCCGAGGAGCGCGCCGTCATCGAACTGCAGGTGCAGGAGTTGCGCGAGCTGCTGGCCGGCAACGATGGCCTGGCCATCGAGCGTCAGACCAAGCGCCTGTCGCAGGTGACCGACGCATTCGCGGCCAGGCGCCTGGATTCGACGGTCAAGGCCGCGCTGGCCGGGCGCAATCTCAACGAGATCGAGGAATAATTTGATGCCGCAGGTAATTTTTCTGCCTCACGAGCGTTTCTGCCCGGATGGCCTGGTGGTCGAGGCCGAGCCCGGCATTTCCATTCTCGAGTTGGCGCATGAGCACCATATCGAGATGGAAAGCGCCTGTGGCGGCGTCTGCGCCTGCACCACCTGTCACTGCATCGTGCGCGAGGGCTTCGACTCGCTGAACGAGGCGGACGAGCTGGAAGAGGACTATCTGGACAAGGCCTGGGGGCTCGAGGCGCAGTCGCGCCTGGCCTGTCAGGCCATTGTCGGTGAGGAAGACCTCACCGTCGAGATTCCCAAGTATTCGCTCAATCACGCCGCCGAAGCGCCGCACTGACAGGCAACTCCCTCATCCGGCGCTTCGCGCCACCTTCTCCCAAGGGGAGAAGGGCTCAGGGGAAGTTGTCGCTACGCGACTTTCACGTTAACCAGGAAGCATGATCATGAGTCTGAAATGGGTCGATGTACTGGATATCGCCATCGAACTGAGTGAGCAGAAGCCGGATGTTGATCCGCGCTTCGTTAATTTCGTCGATCTGCACCGTTGGGTCTTGGAGTTGCCGGAGTTCTCCGATGACCCGCAGCGCGGGGGGGAGAAGGTGCTGGAGGCGATACAGGCTGCCTGGATCGAAGAGCTCGATTGAAACAGGCGCTTACGGCGCCCGCCCTACGCTTTTAACCGGAACCCGCGTATAATTCGCGGGTTTAATTTTTCGCTTTAACCCTAAAGCTTCTGGAGCTTCACATGGCTGTTCAACGTACTTTCTCCATCATCAAGCCTGACGCCGTTGCCAAGAACGTCATCGGTGAGATCACCACCCGTTTCGAAAAAGCCGGCCTGCGCGTTGTTGCTTCGAAGATGGTGCAACTGTCCGAGCGCGAAGCCGCTGGTTTCTACGCCGAGCACAGCGAGCGTGGCTTCTTCAAGGACCTGGTTGCCTTCATGACCTCCGGTCCGGTCATCGTTCAGGTTCTGGAAGGTGAAAACGCCGTTGCCAAGAACCGTGAGCTGATGGGCGCCACCAACCCGAAAGAAGCAGCTGCCGGCACCATCCGTGCTGACTTCGCCGTTTCCATCGACGAAAACGCTGTTCACGGTTCGGATTCCGAAGCCTCCGCTGCTCGCGAGATCGCTTACTTCTTCTCCGCTACCGAGCAGTGCGCGCGCATCCGCTGATTGGCGAATGATGCGAGGGTGAAGCCATGACCAATACCACCGGCAAGATCAACCTGCTGGGCCTGACCCAGCCGGAAATGGAACAGTTCTTCGAGTCCATCGGCGAGAAGCGCTTCCGTGCCGGCCAGGTAATGAAGTGGATTCACCACTTTGGCGTCGATGATTTCGCCGCCATGACCAATGTCGGCAAGGCCTTGCGCGAGAAGCTCGAGGCCTCTGCCGAGATTCGCGGCCCGGAAGTGGTCAGCGAAAATATTTCTGCCGATGGCACGCGCAAGTGGGTGGTGCGTGTGGCGTCGGGTAGCTGCGTGGAGACCGTGTACATCCCGCAGAACGGCCGCGGCACCCTATGTGTCTCGTCGCAGGCCGGTTGTGCCCTGGACTGCAGTTTCTGCTCCACCGGCAAGCAAGGCTTCAACAGCGACCTGACCAGCGCCGAGATCATCGGCCAGGTGTGGATCGCCAACAAATCCTTCGGCAGCGTGCCGGCGAAGATCGACCGTGCCATCACCAACGTGGTGATGATGGGCATGGGTGAGCCGCTGCTGAACTTCGATAACGTCGTCTCCGCCATGCAGATCATGATGGATGACCTCGGCTACGGCATTTCCAAGCGCAAGGTGACCCTGTCCACCTCCGGCGTGGTGCCGATGATCGACAAGCTGGCCGAAGTCATCGACGTGTCCCTGGCATTGTCGCTGCACGCGCCCAACGACGAGCTGCGCAACCAGTTGGTGCCGATCAACAAGAAGTATCCGCTGAACATGTTGCTGGCGGCCTGCAAGCGCTATATCGCCAAGCTCGGCGAGAAACGCGTGCTGACCATCGAGTACACCCTGCTCAAAGGTGTCAACGATCAGCCTGAGCACGCTGAGCAGATGGTCGCACTTCTGGCCGATGTCCCTTGCAAGATCAATCTGATTCCGTTTAATCCCTTCCCCTTCTCTGGGTACGAGCGGCCGAGCAATAACGCGATTCGCCGCTTCCAGGATCTATTGCACAAGGCTGGTCATAACGTCACGGTGCGCACGACGCGTGGTGACGATATCGATGCAGCCTGCGGCCAATTGGTTGGCCAGGTCATGGACCGTACTCGGCGCAGTGAGCGTTACATCGCCGTGCGTCAGCTGGGCAACGAGGCACAAGAGCCTCGCACTGCCGCCAATCGAAATTGAAGAGAGGATGCCTATGACCCTGCGCCCAGCGCTGTTGTTGCTTGTTGTCAGTCTGCTTGCTGGTTGTGTGACCACGGGCGATGTCGACCCCATGCGTACGGCGAAAGGGCGTGACGAAGCACGCGATGCCTATGTGCAGCTTGGCATCGCCTACATCCAGCAGGGTGATACGCAGCGCGCCAAGGTGCCGCTGAAGAATGCACTTGATCTCGATTCGTCGAATGCAGACGCGCATGCCGCGCTAGCTATGGCCTTCCAGCTGGAAATGGAGCCAAAGCTGGCCGATGAGCATTTTCGCAAAGCGCTGTCCCGGCGTCCGAAGGACGCCCGTCTGCTAAACAACTATGGTGGTTTCCTGTTCGAGCAGAAGCGTTATCAGGAGGCCATGAGCACCTATCTCAAAGCTGCCGAGGACAACCTCTATCCAGAGCGTTCCCGGGTTTTCGAGAATCTGGGCATGACCGCTCTGCAGCTCGGTCAGCGTGAGCAGGCCAAAGAGTACTTTCAGCGTGCCCTGCGCCTGAGCAGTCGCCAACCGCGCGCGTTGCTGGAAATGGCCGTCATGTCCTACGAGGACAAGGAATACGTACCGGCCCGTCGTTACTACGACAGCTACAGCGAAATGGCACCGCAGAATGCGCGCAGCCTGCTGCTCGGCGCACGTTTGGCCGAAGTATTCGAGGATCGTGACAAGGCCGCCAGTCTGGGCCTGCAGTTGCGTCGTCTGTATCCGGCTTCTCAGGAATATCAGCAATTTGTTTCGGGGCAACAATGAACGCGGCACATAGCGAAGTGAATCAGCCGATGCCGACCAATCCTGGTGAAAGCCTGCGTCAGGCCCGTGAAATCAAGGGGCTGAGCATTGCCGAGGTGGCGACGCAGCTCAATCTGACGCCGCAGCGTCTTGCCCAGATCGAAGCCGGTGCTTTCGACAAGCTGCCGGGCCCCACCTTTGCCCGTGGCTATATCCGGGCCTACGCCAAATTGCTGGAGATGGATCAGAACCGTCTGGCGATGGAGTTCGATCAGTTCACCGGCGCCGATTCCAGCGGCAGCAGCGTGCATGCGCTGGGCCGTATCGAGGAACCGGTGCGCTATTCGCAGAGCATCCTGCGTCTGGTCAGCTTTTTGTTGCTGCTGGCGTTGATTGGTGGCGGTTTCTTCTGGTGGCAGGATCAGGGCCGCCCGGTGGCCAGCCTGGCCGATCTGGGGCTTGAGCATGTAGAGGTGGAGGGTGCCGACGGTACGACCCAGGTGCACTCGTTGGCCGAGCCTGAAGATCAGGCAGTTGCCGATGTGCAGGGCCGTGAGCCAAGCAGCCCGCTGCTGTTGCCGGTCGAGCCGGGACAGGCTCCGGAAGATGCTGACGCTGCCGAGCAGCCGGCTGCCGAGGTCGCGCCTGAAAGCGCTGCAGCGCCCATTGTCGAGGCTGCAAATGCAGCGCCGGCAGCGGTTGCAGTGGAACCTGTTGCTGCGCAAGCTCCAGCGCCTGCAGCCACTGTGCCGGCACCATCGCCTGCGCCTGCCGTGGCCGCTGGGCAGGGCGTAGTCAATGTGCAGTTCACCGCCGATTGCTGGACGCAGGTGACCGATGCCGATGGCAAGGTGCTGCTCAGCGCGCTCAAGCGCAGTGGTGAGCGTATCGAACTGACTGGCAAGGCGCCGATAAAGCTACATCTGGGCTTCGCCCGGGGCGCACAGGTGACTTACAACGGCGAAAGCGTTGACGTCACACCGCATATCTCTGGCGAAACCGCGCGCCTGACACTGGGGTTGTAAAGCATGCATTGCGAATCGCCGATCAAGCGCCGACAGTCGCGCAAGATTTGGGTTGGCTCGGTACCGGTAGGCGGCGATGCGCCGATTGCCGTGCAGAGCATGACCAATACCGACACCAACGATGTGGCTGCCACTGTGGCACAGATCCGTCGCCTGGAAGATGCCGGTGCCGATATCGTGCGGGTTTCCGTGCCGGACATGGACGCCGCCGAGGCGTTCGGCCGCATCAAGCAGCAGGTGCGTGTACCGCTGGTGGCCGACATCCACTTCGATTACCAGATCGCCCTGCGTGTGGCTGAGCTGGGTGTCGATTGTCTGCGCATCAATCCGGGCAACATCGGCCGCGAGGATCGCGTCAGGGCGGTGGTTGAAGCCGCTCGCGACAAGGGCATCCCGATCCGCATCGGCGTCAACGCCGGCTCGCTGGAAAAGGATCTGCAAAAGAAGTACGGCGAGCCGACGCCCGAGGCCTTGGTCGAGTCTGCACTGCGCCATGTCGAGCATCTGGATCGCCTGAGCTTCGCTGATTTCAAGGTCAGTGTGAAAGCCTCCGACGTGTTCATGGCCGTCGAGGCTTATCGCCTGCTAGCCAAACAGATCGAGCAGCCGCTGCACCTGGGCATCACCGAAGCTGGCGGCCTGCGTTCCGGTACGGTGAAATCCGCTGTCGGCCTGGGCATGCTGCTGGCCGAGGGCATTGGCGATACCATCCGTATCTCCTTGGCCGCCGACCCGGTGGAAGAGATCAAGGTCGGTTTCGACATCCTCAAGTCCCTGCGCCTGCGCTCGCGTGGCATCAATTTCATCGCCTGCCCGAGCTGCTCGCGGCAGAACTTCGATGTGGTCAAGACCATGAACGAGCTGGAAACGCGCGTCGAGGATCTGCTGGTGCCGCTGGATGTGGCTGTGATCGGCTGCGTGGTCAATGGTCCTGGCGAAGCCAAGGAGGCCCATATCGGCCTCACGGGTGGTAGCCCGAACAACCTGGTCTATATCGATGGCAAACCGGCCTCGAAGCTGACCAACGAAAACCTGGTGGACGAGCTGGAAAAGCTCATTCGCGACAAGGCGGCCGAAAAGGCCGCCGCCGATGCTGCCGTGATCGTGCGCGGCTGATCCGTGCGTAAGGAATACATTTGAGCAAGTCCCTGCAAGCCATTCGTGGCATGAACGATATCCTGCCGGAGCAGACGCCTGCCTGGCGTTACCTGGAAAATACCCTGGTCAACCTGCTCGACGGTTATGGCTACAAGGAAATCCGCCTGCCCATCGTCGAATACACCGAGCTGTTCGCTCGCGGTATCGGTGAAGGCACCGACGTGGTCGACAAGGAGATGTACACCTTCCTCGACCGCAACGAAGAATCCCTGACCCTGCGTCCCGAAGGCACCGCCGGTTGCGTGCGCGCGGTTCTCGAGCATGGCCTGGCCGGTGGCGGTCAGGTGCAGAAGCTCTGGTATGCCGGCCCCATGTTCCGCTACGAGAAGCCACAGAAGGGTCGCTATCGCCAGTTCCATCAGGTGGGTGTGGAAGCCTTCAACCTGCCCGGGCCGGATGTCGATGCCGAGCTGATCGTGCTCACCTGGCGTCTGTGGAAAAAACTCGGTCTGGCCGATGCGGTGACCCTGCAGCTCAACAGCCTGGGCTCCAGCGAGGCGCGTGCGGCTTATCGCGACGCCCTGGTGGCCTACCTGCAGCAGCGCTTTGACCAGCTTGACGAGGACAGCCAGCGCCGTTTGACCACCAATCCGCTGCGCATTCTCGACAGCAAGAACGAGGCGACCCAGGCCGCGCTGGTTGGTGCACCGACCCTGGGTGATTACCTCGACGAAGAGTCGCGCCTGCACTTCGAGGGCGTCAAGGCGCGCCTGGACGCTGCCGGCATTCGTTACCAGATCAACCACAAGTTGGTGCGCGGTCTGGATTACTACAACCGCACCGTATTCGAGTGGGTCACCGACAAGCTTGGTGCTCAAGGCACGGTGTGCGCCGGAGGCCGTTACGATGGCCTGGTGGCGCAACTGGGTGGCAAGGCCACGCCGGGTGTCGGCTTTGCCATGGGCGTCGAGCGTCTGGTGCTGCTGCTGGAAACCCTGGATCTGTTGCCGGCCGAGCTCAATCGTGCGGCTGACGTGTACGTCTGCGCCTTTGGTGAGGCAGCGGAGCTTGCGGCGCTGACGCTGGTCGAGCGTCTGCGTGATGAGTTACCGGGGCTGCGCCTGTTGCTCAACACCGGTGGCGGCAGTTTCAAGAGCCAGTTCAAAAAAGCCGACAAGAGCGGTGCACGCTATGCGCTGATTCTGGGGGACGACGAATTGGCCGCACGCGTGGTAGGTTGCAAACCGCTGCGCGACGACAGTGAACAACAAAGTGTTGCCTGGGATGCTCTGGCTGAGCATCTGGCTGCCTGCCAGCAGGCCTGAGCAGGTTCTCGATTAGGAGTACGGGGTTAGACATGCAGACCGAAGACGAACAGATCGCGCAACTCAAGGACTGGTGGGATCGCAACGGCAAGCCTTTGCTCGCCGGTGGCGTGCTGGCGCTGGTAGCTGTATTCGGCTGGCAGGGCTGGCAGAAGTACCAGGACAACCAGGCGCAAGGCGCCTCGGTGCTTTATCAGCAGTTGCTGGAAGCGGCGCTGGACCCAGCCGGTAAGCCCGATGCCGCGAAAGTCGCCGAGTTGGCCGGTAAGCTCAATAGCGAGTTCGCCGGTACTCATTATGCTCAGTACGGCAGCCTGTTCGTCGCCAAGGTCGCTGTCGAGGCAAATCGTCTCGACGATGCCGCTGCGGCGCTGCAGCGTGTGTTCGACAAGCCTGCCGACGCCACGCTCGGTGAGCTGGCACGTCAGCGCCTGGCCCGTGTGCTGGCCGCGCAGGACAAGGCTGATGATGCGTTGAAACTGCTTGATGCCAAGGTCGAGGAAGCTTTCCTCGCCAGCCGTGAAGAACTCAAGGGCGACCTGCTGGTACAGCTGGGTCGCAGCGATGACGCGCACGCCGCCTATCAGAAGGCCAAGGATGCGCTGGCCGAAGACGCCGCTGTTGGCGGTCTGCAGATGAAGCTGGACGACCTGGCAAAAGAGGATGCGTGACGTGATGCGTTGGAAGAATGCCGCACTGCTGGCTCTGGCCGTTCTGGCCGTGGGTTGCAGCAGCAATAGCAAGAAGGAACTGCCGCCCGCCGAACTGACCAAGTTCGACGCCGAAGTCGAGCTGCGTACCGAGTGGAGCCGCTCCGTTGGTGATGGTCAGGGCGATACCTTCAACATGCTGGTGCCGGCCATCGACGGCGAGGTGATCTACGCCGCTGATGTCGAAGGTCTGGTCATGGCCATGGACCGCACCAGCGGCAAGGTCATCTGGCGCAAGAAGCTTGAAATCCCGGTATCCGGCGCCATCGGTGTCGGCTACGGCCAGGTATTGTTGGGTACCCTCAAGGGTGAAGTGATCGCCCTGGACTCCAGTGACGGTGAAGAACAATGGCGTTCGCGCGTGACCAGCGAAGTGCTGGCTGCGCCGGCTAGCAACGGCGATATCGTCGTGGTGCAGACCCAGGACGACCGTCTGATTGCCTTCGATGCCAGCACCGGCAGCCAGCGCTGGATCGTCGAAAACACCCCGGCCGTACTGACCCTGCGCGGCACTGGCGCTCCGCTGGTGACCAACCGCCTGGTGGTCGCCGGTCTGTCCAGCGGCAAGGTGATTGCGGTCGACGCCCAGCGCGGCCTGCCGGTCTGGGAGCAGCGTATCGCCATCCCGCAGGGTCGTTCCGAACTGGAGCGTGTTGTCGACATCGACGGCGGCCTGCTGTTGTCCGGCGGCACCGTCTACGCGGTGAGCTACCAGGGCCGTGTCGCGGCCATGGATCTGGAGTCCGGTCGCGTACTCTGGCAGCGCGAGGCATCCAGCTCGGTTGGCGTCGCTCAGGGCTTCGGTAACGTATACGTCAGCCATGCCAGTGGCACTGTCGAAGGTATCGACGAGCGTAGTGCTTCGGCTCTGTGGAGCAACGACTCCCTGGCACGCCGTCAGTTGTCGGCACCACAAGTGTTCTCCAGTTACGTGGCCGTGGGCGATGTGGAAGGCTATCTGCATCTGCTGAGCCAGGTCGATGGTCGTTTCGTCGGCCGTACCCGTATCGACAGCGATGGCCTGCGTGCCCAGCCGTTGGTGGTCGGGGATTGGCTGTACGTCTACGGCAACAGCGGCAAGTTGGTGGCGCTGACCATCAAGTAACACGCTATGCTGCCGGTAACCCGACAGCATGAAACACCCTGGCCGCTGCCCTTGCAGCGGCCTTTGCATTTTCTGAATTAACCGAGTGGAGAGCCTGATGGTTCCCGTAATTGCCCTGGTGGGCCGGCCGAATGTCGGCAAGTCCACACTCTTCAACCGCCTGACCCGCAGCCGCGACGCCATCGTCGGCGACCTGTCCGGTCTGACCCGCGACCGCCAGTATGGCGAGGCGAAGTGGCAGGGGCGCACCTATATCGTGATCGACACCGGTGGTATTTCCGGTGACGAGGAAGGCATCGACGCGAAGATGGCCGAGCAGTCGCTGCAGGCCATCGAAGAGGCCGATGCCGTGCTGTTCCTGGTGGACGCGCGCGCTGGCATGACTGCCTCCGACCAGATGATCGGCGAGCACCTGCGCCGTCGTAACAAGCAGAGCTTTCTGGTGGTGAACAAGGTCGACAACCTCGATGTCGACCTGGCCCGCGCCGAGTTCAGCCCCATGGGCCTGGGCGAGCCACTGGCGATTGCCGGCGCCCATGGTCGTGGCATCACCCAGATGCTCGAAGTGGTGCTCGGCGCTTTCCCCAAGGACGCTGGTGAGCCGGAAGAGGGCGCCGAAGAAGAGGAAGAAGTGCTGGAAGGCCAGGAGGCCAAGCGCATTCCCGGCCCGAGCGAGAAGGACGGCATCAAGCTGGCCATCATCGGTCGCCCCAACGTCGGCAAGTCGACCCTGGTCAACCGCATGCTCGGTGAAGAGCGGGTCATCGTCTATGACCAGGCGGGAACCACGCGTGACAGCATCTACATTCCGTTCGAGCGCGACGACGAGAAGTACACGCTGATCGACACTGCCGGCGTGCGCCGTCGCGGCAAGATCTTCGAGGCCGTGGAGAAATTCTCCGTGGTCAAGACGCTGCAGGCCATTCAGGACTCCAACGTCGTGGTGTTCGTCATGGACGCCCGCGAAGGTGTGGTCGACCACGACCTCAACCTGCTCGGCTTCGTGCTGGAAAGCGGCCGCGCTCTGGTCATTGCCCTGAACAAGTGGGACGGCATGGACCAGGGGCAGAAGGATTATGTGAAGACCGAGCTGGAGCGCCGGCTGTTCTTCGTCGACTTCGCCGATATCCACTTCATTTCCGCCCTGCACGGCACTGGCGTGGGCCATCTGTACAAGTCGGTGCAGGCCTCGTTCAAGTCGGCGATCACCCGCTGGCCGACCAGCCGCCTGACGCAGATTCTCGAAGATGCCGTCAGCGACCATGCACCGCCTCTGGTCAACGGTCGCCGCATCAAGCTGCGTTACGCCCACCTGGGTGGTGCCAACCCGCCGCTGATCGTGATTCACGGTAACCAGGTCGACGCCGTGCCGCGCGCCTACACCCGTTACCTGGAGAACACCTTCCGCCGTGTGCTGAAGCTGGTCGGTACGCCGATTCGCATCGAGTACAAGGGCGGTGAAAACCCCTACGAGGGCAACAAGAACACCCTCACCGATCGCCAGGTGAACAAGAAACGTCGCCTGATGAGCCACCACAAGAAGGCCGAGAAGAAGCGCAAGGACAAGCGCAAGTAAACGTGGCCGCGCCGTGCATGTCGGACTTCATTCGGCATGCACGGCATAAGCTTTGGCTTTCTTTTCATAAGTGCTGCGGGTGTCGTCTATGGCGCCCTTCGGCTATCCTCGCGGCTTGCCTTGTTTTTCGTAGGAAGTCGCGATGCTCGTCAGCAAACTGCCCAACGTCGGCACCACCATCTTCACGCGGATGTCCCAGCTTGCGCTGGAGACTGGTGCGATCAATCTGTCCCAGGGCTTCCCTGATTTCGACGGGCCGCAGGCACTGCGCGAAGCCGTCGCGCGCCACGTCATGGAAGGGCGCAACCAGTATTCACCAATGACTGGCTTGCCCTCACTGCGCCAGCAGGTGGCGGCCAAGATCGCCCGCAGCTACGGCGTGCAGCGTGATGCCGACAGCGAGATTACCATCACCCCCGGCGCCACCGAGGCGATCTTTTGCGCGGTACAGGCGCTGATCCGTCCGGGTGATGAAGCCATCGTGCTCGACCCCTGCTACGACAGTTACGAGCCGTCGGTGGAGCTGGCCGGTGGACGTTGCGTGCATGTGCCGCTGGCATTGCCGGACTTCGCTGTCGATTGGCAGCGTCTGGCTGATGCCATCACGCCGCGTACCCGGCTGATCTTCCTCAACTCCCCGCACAACCCCAGCGGCGCTCTGCTGACCTGTGCCGATCTGGACAAGCTGGCCGAGCTGATTCGTGGCCGCGATATCCATGTGATCAGCGACGAGGTCTACGAGCATCTGATCTATGACGGCCAGCGTCATGCCAGCGTGCTGGCCCACGACGAGCTGTATCAGCGCGCCTTCGTGGTCAGCTCCTTCGGCAAGACTTATCACGTGACTGGCTGGAAGACTGGCTACGTGGTGGCGCCACCGGCATTGACCGCCGAGCTGCGCAAGATTCATCAATACGTCAATTTCTGTGGCGTGACACCACTACAGTTCGCACTGGCCGACTTCATGGCGGCCTGCCCCGAGCATGTCGAGGAGTTGCCGGCTTTCTATCAGGCCAAGCGCGACCTGTTCTGCGAGCTGCTGGCTGGCTCGCGCTTCACCTTTACCCGTGCGCCGGGTACTTACTTCCAGCTGGCCGACTATTCGGCGATTCGCCCCGATCTGGACGACGTGGCCATGGCTGAATGGCTGACCCGCGAGCATGGTGTGGCGGCGATTCCGGTGTCGGTGTTCTACCAGTCAGCGCCCAAGGATATGTGCCTGGTGCGTTTCTGCTTCGCCAAGCGCGAGGAAACCCTGCGCCAGGCGGCGGAGAAACTCAGCGCGGTATGAGGGGTAGGGCGGGTGTAACCCGCCTCTGAGGTGTTGGCGGGTTTCACCCGCCCTACGGTGAGCGAGGCCTACAAATGAACAACAAACCCGATCTCGAACTGGCGCTGATCCAGACCACGTTGGCCTGGCACGATCCGGCCGCCAACCGCGAGCACTTCCAGACCTTGCTGGAACAGGCCCGTGGCGCTGACCTGGTGATCCTGCCGGAGATGTTCACCACCGGTTTTTCCATGGAGTCGGCCGAATTGGCTGAGCCTGAGGATGGACCCAGCAGCATCTGGCTACGCGAGCAGGCGCAGCGTATCGGCGCGGTGATCTGCGGCAGTCTGATCATTCAGGCCGCTGACGGCAGCTACCGTAATCGCCTGCTTTGGGCGCGCCCGGATGGCTCTTTCGCGTATTACGACAAACGCCACCTGTTCCGCATGGCCGGTGAGCACAAGCACTACAGCGCTGGCGATCAGCAGGTGGTGTTCGACCTAAACGGCTGGCGCGTGCGCCCGCTGATTTGCTACGACCTGCGCTTCCCGGTCTGGAGTCGCGATGCGGGTGGCACCGATCTGCTGCTGTATACCGCCAACTGGCCGGGGGCGCGTCGCCAGCACTGGAACCGCCTGCTACCAGCGCGAGCCATCGAGAACCTGTGCTATGTCGCGGCTGTGAACCGCGTCGGCGAGGACGGCAAGGGCCACGGATATACTGGCGATTCTCAGGTACTGGATTTTCAGGGCGAGACCCTGCTGGCGGCAGGTGATGGTGATGGTGTATTCCGCGCCCGGCTGTCGAGCGAGGCACTGGCTGCCTACCGCGAGCGCTTCCCCGCACACCTAGACGTCGATGCCTTCACCTTGAACTGATGGAGCTACGTGAACATGGACGTACAACAGAGCAATCCCTTCCAGCCTCCGCAGGCCGACCTGCAGCAGGCCACTACCAATCAGTCGCCGCTCTACAGCGTTGCGGGTGTTGGCCTGGTGACCTTCATCGGCACGCCGCTGGCTGGCGCCTGGCTGCTGGCGCATAACCTGCAACTGCTCGGCAAGGCGGATCGAGTGGCGATGGTCTGGGGTATTTCCGTCTTCCTGCTGGTGGTTACCTTGGTCCTGGCTTTCGTCTTGCCGGAGGAGGTGCCCGCCATGCCGTTCGCCATCGCACAATTGATGGCGATGATCATGTTTGCCAAGAGCCTCATGGAGGTCGATCTCAAGCAGCATGCCGAGGCCGGTGGTGCATTTCTGTCCAACTGGCGGGCGGCGGGTATCGGTCTGATGTTCACCCTCGGCCTGGCCGCTCTTATGCTTGCGGTGCTGATGATTTTCGATATCTGAGAGTCGTGTTCCCGGATTTCAACCGGATCTACGGACGCAAGTATCTGCAAAGCGATTTTTCGTAGGAGCCCCGTCTCGGGGCGAAGCCTTTCGGGCTCACGCCGCCGGTGTTCGCGGTGGGGCGCCGCTCCTACAGGATGCCCGAAACACTACTGATGTTTGCGATAACCTTCCCGGTTTTCATCTGGGCTACGCACACAAAAACGTAG
>NZ_JAOCLK010000043.1:0-37355 GCF_029845265.1 Ectopseudomonas oleovorans | reverse complement strand
AGGGCCTGCATTGCTGCAGGCCCTTTCGGTATGGCGGACTCAGGAGGATTCGAACCTCCGACCGCTCGGTTCGTAGCCGAGTACTCTATCCAGCTGAGCTATGAGTCCATTTGGCGCTTTTTGACCAGATCACCACTGGCTGAAACATGACCTTGCATCGCTGCAGTGCCATTTAATATGGCGGACTCAGGAGGATTCGAACCTCCGACCGCTCGGTTCGTAGCCGAGTACTCTATCCAGCTGAGCTATGAGTCCGTTACAGATCACCCGAAAGCTACTGCGCTTGGTTATGCTTCGTTGAAACCGAACTCAGAATGCTCATTTAGAAAACTAAACTGCGCTTCTTCGTTCGCTTTCGCCTCGCCTACCCTTCGCTCGCTACGCTTTCGTGCGACCTTATGGCGCTTTTAGACCAGATCACCACTGGTTGAAACAAAATGGCTTGCAGCGATGCAAGCCATTCAATATGGCGGACTCAGGAGGATTCGAACCTCCGACCGCTCGGTTCGTAGCCGAGTACTCTATCCAGCTGAGCTATGAGTCCGTTACAGATCACTCGAAAGCTACTGCACTTGGGTATGCTTCGTTGAAACCGAACTCATAATGCTCATTTAGAAAACTAAACTGCGCTTCTTCGCTCGTTTTCGCCTCGCCTACCCTTCGCTCGCTACGCTTTCGCGAGATCTTTGGTGTTTTTATACCAGATCACCTCTGGTTGATTCGCCAGCCAGGCTTACGCCTGACTCGCCGAATAATGGCGGAGAAGGGGGGATTCGAACCCCCGACACCCTTTTGAGGTGTACTCCCTTAGCAGGGGAGCGCCTTCGGCCACTCGGCCACCTCTCCGCAACACGGGGCGCATGATAAACATGTTTTCCCCGTTTGCAAACAAAAATTTGTAGAAAAATTAGTGGCTTGGTTCGTCACCCTTCTCTTTCTGGATGCGCTGGTAGATTTCTTCACGGTGTACGGCAACCTCTTTTGGCGCATTGACCCCAATGCGCACCTGGTTACCTTTCACACCCAACACGGTGACAGTCACATCATCACCGACCATCAGGGTCTCTCCGACCCGGCGAGTCAGAATCAGCATTCCTTTCTCCTCAACGGATTACATTTCTCAGGACAACAGTCTGCAAAAAGAAAATGGTGCCGGCTTCCTGCTAAATCAAGCCCGAAGCCTCCACCCAAGTATTGACCAGCCCGCGTAGAAAGAAAGTTCCCACGTACCAGTCAAAAAAACGAAAGGCGCGGAACCAGCCGCGCCTTTCAAATCAATTGAATCACTCGCCCTGTCGGGCCGGAGCATCCAGCTCGAAAGCGGTATGCAGAGCGCGTACCGCCAACTCCAGATACTTCTCTTCGATCACCACGGACACCTTGATCTCAGAGGTGGAGATCATCTGGATATTGATGGCCTCCTTGGCCAGGGCTTCGAACATACGGCTGGCAACACCGGCATGGGAGCGCATACCGACACCGACGATGGACACCTTGGCGATATTGGTGTCGCCGACCACTTCACGGGCGCCCAGCTCGTCTGCAGTTTTCTGCAGCACGCCGAGGGCGTTGTTGTAGTCATTGCGGTGCACGGTGAAGGTGAAATCGGTGGTGTTATCGTGCGAGACGTTCTGCACGATCATGTCGACTTCAATGTTGGCGGCGCTGATCGGGCCGAGAATCTTGAAGGCGATACCGGGGATATCCGGTACCCCACGGATGGTCAGCTTGGCTTCGTCGCGATTGAAAGCGATGCCGGAAATGATCGGCTGTTCCATGGATTCCTCTTCATCAAGGGTAATGAGGGTGCCCGGCCCCTCCTGGAAGCTGTGCAGGACGCGCAGCGGGACGTTGTACTTGCCGGCGAACTCCACCGAACGAATCTGCAGCACCTTGGAACCGAGACTGGCCATTTCCAGCATCTCTTCAAAGGTGATCTTTTCCAGACGCTGGGCCTTGGGCACCACACGCGGGTCGGTGGTGTAGACACCATCGACGTCGGTGTAGATCTGGCACTCGTCGGCTTTCAGCGCAGCAGCCAGAGCCACGCCGGTGGTGTCGGAACCGCCACGACCGAGGGTGGTGATATTGCCGTGCTCGTCGACACCCTGGAAGCCAGCGACGACGACGACGCGACCGGCCTTGAGTTCAGTACGAATCTTCTGGTCATCGATCTGCAGAATGCGCGCCTTGTTGTGCGCGCTGTCGGTAAGGATGCGCACCTGATTGCCGGTGTAGGACACCGCAGGCACGCCGCGCTTGATCAGCGCCATGGCCAGAAGGGCAATGGTCACCTGCTCACCAGTGGACACCATGACATCCAGCTCACGCGCAACCGGCTCGCCATCGGTGATCTGTTTGGCCAGATCGATCAGGCGGTTGGTTTCGCCGCTCATGGCGGAAACCACGACGACAATGTCGTCACCGTTCTCGCGGAACTTCTTCACTTTGTCAGCCACCTGCGCGATACGCTCGATGGTGCCGACGGAGGTGCCCCCAAACTTCTGTACGATCAAAGCCATTTCAAAAAGCCGCCTGAATCCTCGAAGGGCGCCCATTAAACCCGCATCGGGTCATACTGCCAAGGCCCGCCGGACGCACTGCGGGCCCCGCTTTCTCGCTCGTTACGAAGCCTGCTCGACCAGAGTAGCGGCCAGAGCCAGGGCTTCATCCAGTTTACCGGCATCAACGCCGCCGCCCTGAGCCATGTCCGGCCGACCGCCACCCTTGCCACCGACGACGGCAGCGGCCTGGCGCATCAGATCACCGGCCTTGACCTTGGCGGTCAGATCCTGGGTCACACCAGCGACCAGCACCACCTTCTCGTCGAACACACCGCCGAGCAGGATCACAGCACTGCCTAGCTTGTTCTTCAACTGGTCGACCAGCGCCAGCAGCGCTTTTCCGTCCAGACCATCGAGACGCGCAGCCAGCACCTTGGTGCCCTTCACGTCCACGGCCGAACGGGCCAGGTCGTTACCGGCGGCGCTGGCGGCCTTGGCCTTGAGCTGCTCCAGCTCCTTTTCCAGCTGACGGTTGCGCTCAATCAGGGCCGAGAGCTTGTCCAGCACGTTGTCGCGGCTGCCCTTGACCAGGGAAGCGACTTCCTTGAGCTGCTCCTCGGCGCCATTGAGCCAGGCCAGCGCGGCTGCACCAGTGACCGCTTCGATACGACGCACGCCAGCGGCCACGCCACCTTCGCTGGTGATCTTGAACAGACCGATGTCGCCGGTTCGCGATACGTGGGTACCGCCGCAGAGCTCTACAGAGAAGTCGCCGCCCATGCTCAGCACGCGCACCTGATCACCGTACTTCTCGCCGAACAGCGCCATGGCGCCCTTGGCCTTGGCGGTTTCGATATCGGTTTCTTCGGTCTGGACCTCGGAGTTCTTGCGAATCTCGGCGTTGACGATGTCTTCCAGCTGCTTGATCTGCTCGGGCTTAATCGCCTCGAAGTGGCTGAAGTCGAAACGCAGGCGCTGACTGTCGACCAGCGAGCCCTTCTGCTGCACGTGATCGCCCAGCACCTGACGCAGCGCGGCATGCAGCAGGTGGGTCGCGGAGTGGTTCAGCGCGGTGGCCTGACGCACGCCGGCTTCGGCTTCAGCCTTGACGCTGGCGCCGACACTCAGGCCGCCCTTGACCACCACACCGTGGTGCAGGAAGGCGCCGCCGGCCTTGGTGGTGTCACGCACATCGAAACGCACGCCAGCGCTTTCCAGGTAACCGCAGTCACCGACCTGACCACCGGATTCGGCGTAGAACGGCGTCTGATCCAGCACCACCACGCCCTCCTCGCCTTCGGCGAGGCTGTCGACGGCGCTGCCGGCCTTGAACAGGGCGATGATCTTGCCGCTGCCGCTGGTGCCTTCGTAGCCGAGGAAGCGCGTGTCGGCGTCGACCTTGACCAGGGCGTTGTAGTCCATGCCGAAGGCGCTGGCGGAGCGGGCGCGCTCGCGCTGCGCTTCCATTTCACGCTCGAAGCCTTCCTCATCCACCGACAGCTCGCGCTCGCGGGCGATGTCGGCAGTCAGGTCGACCGGGAAACCGTAAGTGTCGTACAGCTTGAACACCACATCGCCCGGGATAACCGAGCCCTGCAGGCCAGCCAGGTCCTGCTCGAGGATCTTTAGGCCCTGCTCCAGGGTCTTGGCGAACTGCTCTTCTTCGGTCTTCAGCACGCGCTCGATGTGCGCCTGCTGCTGCTTGAGTTCAGGGAAGGCTTCGCCCATCTCGGCCACCAGCGCAGCGACGATCTGGTAGAAGAAGCTGCCCTTGGCACCCAGCTTGTTACCGTGACGGCAGGCGCGACGCACGATGCGGCGCAGCACGTAGCCACGGCCTTCGTTGGACGGGGTCACGCCGTCGGCGATCAGGAAGCTGCAGGAACGGATATGGTCGGCGACCACTTTCAGCGAGGCCTGACCTTCATTGGCGCAACCGATGGCCTTGGCCGAAGCGGCCAGCAGGTTCTGGAACAGGTCGATCTCGTAGTTCGAGTTGACGTGCTGCAGCACGGCGCTGATGCGCTCAAGGCCCATACCGGTGTCCACGCTCGGCGCCGGCAGCGGGTGCAATACGCCGTCCGCAGTGCGGTTGAACTGCATGAAGACGTTGTTCCAGATCTCGATGTAGCGGTCGCCATCTTCTTCCGGGCTGCCGGGTGGGCCGCCCCAGATGTGCTCGCCGTGGTCGAAGAAGATCTCGGTGCAAGGGCCGCACGGGCCGGTGTCGCCCATCGCCCAGAAGTTGTCGGAAGCGTATGGCGCGCCCTTGTTGTCGCCGATGCGGATCATGCGCTCGGTTGGAACGCCGATTTCCTTGTTCCAGATCTCGTAGGCTTCGTCATCGGTGGCGTAGACGGTGACCCAGAGCTTTTCCTTGGGCAGGTTCAGCCACTTCTCGGAGGTCAGGAATTCCCAGGCGTAATGGATGGCATCACGCTTGAAATAGTCGCCGAAGCTGAAGTTGCCCAGCATTTCGAAGAAGGTGTGGTGACGCGCGGTGTAGCCGACGTTTTCCAGGTCGTTGTGCTTGCCGCCGGCACGCACGCACTTCTGGCTGGTGGTGGCGCGGGTGTAGGCGCGCTTTTCCAGGCCCAGGAAGCAGTCCTTGAACTGGTTCATACCCGCGTTGGTGAACAGCAGGGTCGGGTCGTTCGCCGGAATCAGCGAGCTGGAAGCGACACGGGTGTGCCCTTTTTCTTCGAAGAAGCTCAGGAAGGCTTCACGGATTTCTGCGCTTTTCATAGGGATATCCACGGAATCAGGCGGCCACGGCAAAGCCGGCGAAGCAGACAAAGTGAAAACGTAGCGAGCGAAGGTCAGGCAAGGCGCCACGACCAACGGGAGTAACAGCCAAAGGCTGGCCCGAAGGGTGAGCGCCAGCGAATCAAACCGGCGAAGAACGCACTGGGCTCGCAAACGAGTTTACGAGTTGTAAATGAGCATTCTGAGCCGGTTTTTAACGCAGCATGACCGAGTGCAGTAGTTTTCACGCAGTCTGCAAAGGGCCGCATTATATCGGGCCTGTCGCCTGCGGCTAGTACCTTGTTGATAGCCGACAGCTATGAACTGCCGGCATCTTGCTCAATGAGAGCGGAAAGCGGCGAACGCCTCGATCACACGCTCGATATCTGCGCTGTCAACATCCAGATGAGTGACCAGGCGCAGCCGCGGCGCCGCGCTGACGACGATACCGCGCTCGGCCATGAAGGACTTGATCTGCCCAGCACGCTCGCCGAGCTGCACGTAGACCATATTGGTTTGCACTGGCTCGACGCTGTAGCCCAGTTCGGCCAGGGCGCCGCCCAGATGCGCCGCGTTGGCGTGGTCATCGGCCAGACGCTGAACCTGATGCTGCAGCGCATACAAGCCCGCCGCTGCCAATCCACCCGCCTGACGCATACCACCGCCGACCATTTTGCGCAGACGGCGCGCCTTGGCAATCAAGGCGGCGCTGCCGCAGAGCACGGAGCCGACTGGCGCACCGAGCCCCTTGGACAGGCATACCGAGACCGAATCGAAGTGCTGGGTGATCTCGCGCGCCGGCACACCGAGCTTGACCGCCGCGTTGTACAGGCGGGCACCATCGAGGTGCAGGCTCAGGCCACGACGCCGAGTGAGTTCACGGGCGGCGGCCAGGTAGTCGAGCGGCAGCACCTTGCCCTGCATGGTGTTTTCCAGGGCCAGCAAGCGGGTGCGGGCGAAGTGGAAGTCATCCTGCTTGATCGCCGCTTCGACCTTGGCCAGATCCAGCGAGCCGTCGGCTTCACCGTCGATCGGCTGCGGCTGAATGGAACCGAGCACGGCCGCGCCGCCGCCTTCGTACTTGTAGGTGTGCGCCTGCTGGCCGACGATGTATTCGTCACCCCGTTCGCAATGAGCCATCAGGCCGAGCAGGTTGCTCATGGTGCCCGTGGGGACGAACAGCGCCGCAGCGAAGCCCAGCTCATTGGCCAGCCAGGTCTCCAGACGGTTTACCGTGGGGTCTTCGCCATAGACATCGTCACCCAGCTCGGCAGCCATCATGGCTTCGCGCATGGCAGCGGTGGGTTGGGTGACGGTGTCGCTACGCAGGTCGATCAGGGGCATGACAGGCTTTCCCGGCAATTGGCGAAAGGCCCATGCTAAAGAGGTCGCTCGGACGGTGGAAGATACAGTTGAGGGCAAAATCGCGGATAGCCGTGGGAGGCGCTTCAGCGGCGATCAATACGCCGCAGCATCGCGGCTAAAGCCCCTCCCACAAACGCCGCTACGCCAGGCCGGCGCCATCGTCCGGAACGATCAGAATGGCGGCGCGCAGGCCGTTCTTGACCTTGGGGTTGGGGAAAATGATCCGCGCGCCCTTCTCCTCCACCATCCAGCGACTGTCGGCGATGTCTTCGGCGAGCAGGTAACCGGGCTCCAGTTCGGTGAAGTTTTCGATATCCGCCGGCAGGTGCAACTGGAAGCTGTCGCTGTGCTTGATGACCTCACGTGATACCGCAAACAGCTGCAAGCCATCGAGCGTCGGCTCACCGCTGATCACTTCGCGCCCTTCGATCAGAGCGTGCAGCGCATTCTCCAGCAGGTCGAGGTTGACCAACTCGTTCTGGCCGAAGGCGCGCGCCTTGCCCAACTCCAGGGTGAAAGCCTCGGCACCAAGCTGCGCATAGGTGTAGGCGCTGAAGGTGATCGAAGACTTGTTCTGCAGCAGCACCGCCTCGATGCCGGCAGCACGCAGGCGCTCCAGCTCACGCCGCGAATGGGCGCGACCTTCCTGCCAGGGATAGAGGGCGAACTGCTCGATCTTCGAGCCGCGAATGGCGGTGTGCAGGTCGTAATGCAGGCGAGTGCGGCCTGTTTGCTTGCCGAAAAAGGTGGCGGCCAGATGCTCCAGGTCGCAGGCGCGAATAGCCTCGAAGCCACTGGATTGCTCGTGACGACCACTGAACAGGCGATTGAGGTCCTGCTCGATATAGCGCTCACCGCGGCGCATGGCCTCGGGATTGCCGAACAGAAAGAGAATACGCGCCGCCGGATGCAGTTCATTGCGCGCGATGCCGCGCAGCAGACGATCGAGCAGCTCGATTGGCGCGGTTTCGTTGCCGTGGACGCCGGCCGATAGCAGCAGGTCGAGTCCGTTGTCGCGCGCTGCAGGCGGCGTCACCTCCAGCGCACCTTCGTCGAGCCAACGCAGACGCGTACCATCGGGCGTCAGTTGAATCTTCGCCGACGGCTCATGGCCGGCCAGGGTCAGTTCAAGCAGTTTGCCGAGGGCAAGCATGGGGACTCCTTGGTTCGCAGCATTTTGGTAGAAGCGAGCGTCGCGAGCGAACAAGCGTTTTCGCGAGCAGAGCTCGCTCCTACAAGGTTCGATCAGTGATTGCAGTCCGGGCCATGAACATGATCGTCCTCATCGGCGATCATCGGCTCCATCTCCAACTGGAGGCTGACCAGGTTGGTAGCCTGCGGACGCAGCAGCAGGTTGACGTACTCGGTATCGCCCTCCTCCACGTCGACGCCGATCAGCAACTGATCGCCAACCGCCTGGACCCACAGCTCCTTGCCCTGCCAGACCACAGCAAAGCGGCTGCAGGAGGTCTCCAGCTGGGTGCCGTCGTTATCTTCAAGAATCAGTTGCAGCGCGTCGCTCATAAAATCTCCGGGAATCGAGGTCAGGTTCAGGCTATCTGAAAAGGATAGACCGAGCCCAGTTTAAGGATCTGCGTCAGTTCATCCAATGCCGTGCGGCACTCGATCAACAATTGCGGGTCGGCCAGGTCGGCTTCGCTCAAGCGGTCGCGGTAATGCTTGCCGACCCAGGCCACCAGGGTATCGTGCAGCGCGTCGCTCATCACCACGCCAGGATTGACCGCTGCCAGTTCCTGCTCGTTGAGCGCCACGCGCAGGCGCAGGCACGCCGGGCCACCGCCATTCTGCATGCTCTGCTTGAGGTCGAACACGCGCACCTCGCGGATCGGCCCGCCGCTGGCCGTCAGCTGCTGCAGATAGCGCCAGACGCTGGCATTGTTCCGGCATTCCTCCGGCACCACCAGCAGCATGCTGCCGTCGGCACGGCTCAGCAGTTGACTGTTGAACAGGTAGGAGCGCACCGCGTCCTGCACGCTGACAGCAGAAGCTGGCACGCATACGGCCTGGAAGTTGCCGCCACGACGAGCCAGCTTGTCGCCCAGCTCGGCCAGCACCTTGTCGGTTTCGAGGAAAGCATCCTGGTGATAGAACAGCACCTCGCCGTTACCCACGGCGATCACGTCATTGTGGAACACGCCCTGATCGATCACCGCCGGATTCTGCTGGGCGTAGACCACACCCGCCTCGCTTAGCCCATGCAGACGGGCCACCGCCTGGCTGGCCTCAAGGGTCTGTCGCGCCGGATAGCGCGCCGGCGCCGGATAGCGAGCGTCGAAGGCGCTGCGCCCGTAGACGAAGAACTCCACCCCGGCGTCGCCATACCCCTTGCAGAAGCGCGTGTGGTTGGCTGCGCCCTCGTCACCGAACTGCGCCACTGCCGGCAGCGCCGGGTGGTGAGCGAAGTGCGCCGGGTTGGCGAACATCGCCTGCAGCACGCGACTGGTGGTCGGGTGCTCGATGCTACGGTGGAACTTGCAGTTGAGGTTGGCCGCGGTGAAGTGCACGCGCCCGTCCGCCGTGTCGGCACTGGGGCTGACGGTGCAGGCATTGGCCGTCCACATGCTCGAGGCCGAGCAGCTCGCCACCAGCAGTGGCATGGCCTCGCGTGCCGCACGCTGGATCACCTCGACATCGCTGCCGGTAAAGCCCAGGCGGCGTAACGCCGCGACATCCGGACGCTCCTGCGGGGCCAGTACGCCCTGCTTGAAGCCCATGTCCATCAGCGCCTTCATCTTCGCCAGGCCCTGCTTGGCAGCCTCCTTGGGGTTGGATGCCGCCTGACTGTTGCTCTGCGAAGCCACGTTGCCGTAGGAAAGCCCGCCGTAGTTGTGAGTCGGCCCGACCAGGCCGTCAAAGTTCATCTCATAGGCGGCCATTACAGGGTCACTCCCGGAGTCAGGGTCGCGGGCAGGCTCAGGCTGTCGCTTTCCAGCCCGGCCACCGGGTAGGCGCAGTAATCTGCCGCGTAGTAGGCACTGGCGCGGTGGTTGCCCGACGCGCCGATACCACCGAACGGCGCGGTGCTGGCAGCGCCGGTGAGCTGCTTGTTCCAGTTGACGATGCCGGCGCGGCTATGCAGCCAGAACTGCTCGAAGCGCGCCTTCGAGTCCGACAGCAGGCCAGCGGCCAGACCATAAGCCGTGGCATTGGCCTCGGCGATGGCCGACTCGAAGCTGTCGTAACGGATCACCTGCAGCAGCGGACCGAAGAATTCTTCGTCAGGACGGTCGCTCACGGCCGTGACATCGAGAATTCCGGGCGTCAGCAGCGCAGCATCGACCTGCGGTTGCGTCATCGCCAGCAGCGCCGTGGCGCCCTTGGCGAGCAATTCCTGCTGGGCCTGCATCAGCTGCGCGGCGGCCTGCAAGGAAATCACCGAACCCATGAACGGCGCCGGCTGCTCGTCGAAGCGACCGACCTTGATCTGCCCGGCAACCTGCACCAAGCGCGCCAGCAGCGCATCGCCCCACTCTCCTTGCGGCACCAGCAGACGGCGGGCACAGGTGCAGCGCTGGCCAGCCGAGATGAACGCGGACTGGACGATGGTGTAGACCGCCGCGTCGACGTCCGCGACCTGATCGACGATCAGTGGGTTATTACCGCCCATCTCCAGCGCCAGGATCTTATCCGGACGCCCGGCGAACTGGGCGTGCAGCAGATTGCCGGTGCGACTGGAGCCGGTGAAGAACAGCCCGTCGATACCGGGGTGGCCAGCCAGGGCGACGCCGGTTTCGCGACCACCCTGCAACAGGTTGAGCACGCCCTCAGGCAGCCCGGCCTCGATCCAGCATTGCACGGTCAGCTCGGCCACCTTCGGCGTCAGCTCGCTGGGCTTGAACAGTACGCAGTTACCGGCCAACAGCGCCGGCACGATATGCCCATTGGGCAGGTGACCGGGGAAGTTGTAGGGCCCGAACACCGCGACCACCCCATGTGGTTTATGCCGCAATACGGCGGTGGCGTCGCCCAGCGGGCCGCTCTTCTCGCCAGTGCGCTCACGATAGCTCTGAATGGAAATGGCGACCTTGCCCACCATGCTGTTCACTTCGGTGGCGGCTTCCCACAGCGGCTTGCCGGTCTCCTCACCAATCGCTCGGGCGACTTCGTCAGCACGTGACTTCAAACAGGCGGCGAAACGCTCCAGCACGGCGATACGGCCGTCCAGCGAGTGCGCGGCCCACAGCGAGAACGCACCCCGTGCAGCGCTAACGGCGGCATCGACCTGCGCCGCCGTGGCGCCCTGGCCCTGCCACAGCACGGCCTGGCTGACCGGGTCGAGCGATTGCAGCGACTCGCCCTGACCGGGCTGCCACTGACCTGCGATGTAATGAGTGTTCATCTTGTTTTACCACTCCCAGCATTTTCCGGCGGCCGGCTTGGGCCGCCGCGCAAAACCAATAACTCAGCGGTGCGCCGACAGCGTCACAGCACGCACCTGATCACCCGCGGAAAGGCGCAGACGCTTGGCCGTCAGCGGATCGACCACCAGGGTGCCGGCTGCCAGACGCGCAGGCGCAGCAGTGATACGGCAGTCCTGGCGCTTGCGGTTATGCACCAGGAACGGCTCGGCATCATCACCCGGCGTACCGATGGCCAGCACCAGATTCTGGCTGCCCTGCACGGCGCGGATCTTCGCGGTTTCCGCCTCGATAGCCGGGCCCGCGTCGAAGATGTCGACATAGCCCTGGTAGCTGAAACCCTCGGCCTTGAGCATGGCCAGCGCCGGTTCGGTGTCCGGGTGCACACGGCCGATCACGGCACGTGCATCCTCGGACAGAAAGCAGGTATAGAGCGGAAACTTGGGCATCAACTCGGCGATGAAGGCCTTGTTGCCGACGCCGGTGAGGTAGTCCGCCTGGGAGAACTCCATCTTGAAGAAATGCCGACCGAGGCTTTCCCAGAACGGCGAGCGCCCACGCTCGTCGGACATACCGCGCATCTCGGCGATCACCTTGTCGCCGAACAGCTCGCGAAACTCGGCGATGAACAGAAAGCGCGCCTTCGACAGCAGGCGGCCGTTGAGGCCGCTGCGGTGATCGGCATGCAGGAACAGCGAGCACAGTTCGGAGTTGCCGGTCAGGTCGTTGGCCATGAACAGCGTCGGCACCTGGCGATGGATGTTCAACTCCTGAGAAGCGCTGACGGTCAGGCCGACCCGGTAGTTGTACCAGGGCTCACGCAGGCCGACGGCGCCGGCTACCGCAGAAATGCCCACCACCTTGCCGGCATCGTCTTCGAGGACGAACAGGTAGTCGGCATCGGCACGTTCGGCCTCGCCACGAAATGCCTTCTCCGCCCAGCCGACCCGGTGCGCCAGGCGCTCCTCGTTGGCCGGCAGCGTGGTCAGGCCAGCGCCGGTGCTGCGAGCCAGGTCGATCAGGGCCGGCAAGTCGGCACTGCGCACGGGACGAACGATCATAAAGCCTCCAGATTCCTCAAGAGCGCCGCCGGCGCTCTCCTCTGCCCTTGAAGGGCGCCCACTCCAGCCGGAGCGAGCCTGTTAAACCGCTACCAACCTGACGCTGGCGCCCTCACCGACACCCAGGGCCTCGGCCGCCTGTGCGCTGAGCACCACAGGCTTGCCCGGCACCCAGTCGAGGTCGGCGACGATGGCGCGGAAATCCTGCAGTTGGCCGTTGCTCACCAGATACTGGCGCCCGCCCGCCTCGGCCTCGCCGATCTTCACCGGCACCAGGCGGCTCTGCGCGATGCTGCGAATGCCCGACGTGCGCGCATGCAGGGTCGGGCCACCGTCGAAGATGTCGATGTAATGGTCGGTCTCGAAGCCTTCGCGCATGAGGATGTCGAAGGTGATCTGCGCACGCGGGTGCACCTGCCCCATGGCCTCCTGCGCCTCATCCGAGAGCAGCGGCACGTAGATCGGGTAATGCGGCATCAGCTCGGCGAGGAAGGTGCGGCTCTTGAGGCCGCACAGGCGCTCGGCCTCGGCGTAGGTCATGTCGAAGAAGTTGCGCCCCAGCGCATCCCAGAACGGCGAATCACCGTTCTCGTCACTGTGGCCGACGATCTCCACCACGACCGCGTCGGCGAAGCGCTCCGGGTGCCCGGCCATGAACAACAGGCGCCCACGCGAATTGAGCTCGGCGAACGCGCTGCTGACCAGCGGGCGTTCGACATAGAAGCTGGTGAGCAGGCTATTGCCGGTCAGGTCGTGACACAGCGACAGCACATGAATCTTGTTGTGAATCTTCAGCTCACGCGAGTGGTGCACGAAGGTTTCGTTGCGAAAGCTGTAGAACGGCTCGGAATAGCCAGCCGAGGCAACAATGCCGGAGCAGCCGACCAGTCGACCGCTCTCGGTGTCCTCGAGGACGAAGAAGTAGCTTTCCTCGCCATTGAAACTGACTTCGGCGGCGAACGACGCATCCGAGGCGGCGATCTTGTCGCCCAGCCGGTCTGCATCGTCCGGCAATGAAGTGACACCTACCGGGCTGTCAGCAGCCAGTCGCTGCACTTCAGCCAGGTCCGCCATTTGCGCAGGGCGCATCACCAGCATGGGTCACTCCTTCTAAAACACGGAATCTATAGGACTCGCAGCCAGGGTCAGGCGAACAACCGTGGGAGGCGCTTCAGCGGCGATTGTCGCGGCTAAAGCCCCTCCCACAGTCAGTCAGCAAGGACTCAGGCGGCCGTCAGTTTGCTCAGCGCACGCTCGAAGCGCGCCAGGCCTTCGTCGATATCGGCATCTTCGACCACCAGGCTCGGGGCGAATCGCACCACGTCCGGGCCGGCCTGCAGAATCATCAGTCCCTCAGCCGTGGCAGCGTCGAGCACCTGCTTGGCCTTGCCCATCCACGCCTCGTGGAGTACGCAGCCGAGCAGCAGACCCATGCCACGTACCTGCTCGAACAGACCGTACTGCTTGCCCAGAGCCAGCAGGCGCGTCTTGAACTGCTCGCTCTTGGTCTTCACACCGTCCAGGGTCTGGCGGGTGTTGACGATATCCAGCACTGCCTCACCGACTGCACAGGCCAGCGGGTTGCCGCCGTAGGTGGTGCCGTGGGTGCCGGGCGAGAAGTGCTTGGCCAGGTCAGTGGTGGTGAGCATCGCCGCGATGGGGAAACCACCGCCCAGGCTCTTGGCGCTGGAGAGAATGTCCGGCACCACGCCGTAATTCATATAAGCGAACAGCTCGCCGGTACGGCCCATGCCGCTTTGTACTTCATCGAACACCAGCAGCGCATTGTGCGCGTTGCACAGCTCGCGGGCGCCTTCAAGATAGGCCTTGTCGGCGGGCAGCACGCCGCCCTCGCCCTGCACGGGTTCCAGCACCACGGCGCAGGTCTTGTCGGAAATGGCGGCTTTCAGCGCGTCCAGATCGTTGTACGGCACATGGGTGATGCCCTGGATCTTCGGCCCGAAACCGTCGGAGTATTTCGGCTGACCGCCAACGCTGACGGTGAACAGAGTGCGGCCGTGGAAGCTGTTGGTGGCCGCGATGATCTCGTGCTTTTCCGGGCCGAAGCGGTCATGGGCAACACGACGCGCCAGCTTGAACGCGGCCTCGTTGGCCTCGGCGCCGGAGTTGCAGAAGAACACGCGCTCGGCGAAGGTCGCTTCGACCAGCTTCTTGCCCAGACGCAGGGCCGGCTCGTTGGTGAACACGTTGGAGATGTGCCACAGGGTATTGGCCTGCTTGGTCAGCGCCGCGACCAGTGCCGGGTGGCAGTGGCCAAGCACGTTGACGGCGATGCCGCCGGCGAAGTCGATCAGCTCTCGACCGCTCTGATCCCAGACTCGCGAACCCAGGCCGCGCACAGGTACGAAGGCAGCTGGGGCGTAGTTGGGGACCATGAACTGATCGAAATCGGCGCGTTGCACCGCATCGTGCTGAACGGACATCAAAGCTCTCCTGATGAGAAATACCGGCCGCTGGCAGGCGGCAAAGCGCCCGAAACGACAGGGAATGCAAGGATTGTAGGGACTGAATCGGGGCCGGCATTGTCGCCATGCGACAACTTCTTATAGCGCCACCCCAGGTTTTCCGCGGGTTTTCGTCCAAGCGACAGAAAGCGTCGGAAAGGCGCAGTTTAATCGCAGATCGCCGCCCGGAGCACGCCACAGGAAAAAATCTCCGCAGGCTGACCGGTCGGTATCGAAAGTCCTGCTTGCGTAACCATGCACGATCTACTCCCTCTCCCATTTATGGGAGAGGGCTGGGGAGAGGGTGGTTCAGGCAACTCGGAGTGTCGGACAGCCCCTCTCCCCCGCCCCTCTCCCGCAAGCGGGAGAGGGGAGACAAGCTTGTAGAAGACGCCGCCTCAGCCCCGCTCGACTGACGTCGAGGTCAACTCGAAGGGGCTGTTGCTGCGGCGCTGGTTGCGGTCATCGCGCGGCGTGGCGCCGAAGAAGTTGCGGTAGGCACTGGAGAAATGCGGCCCCGAGGAAAATCCGCAGGACAGGCCGATCTGGATGATCGACTTGCTGGTCTGCATCAGCAGCTGGCGCGCCTTGCTCAAGCGCAGCTCCAGGTAATACTGGCTGGGCACGCGATTGAGGTACTGCTTGAAGATGCGCTCCAGCTGACGACGCGACACGCACACATGCTGGGCGATCTCGTCGGTGGTCAGCGGCTCCTCGATGTTGGCTTCCATCAGCAGCACGGCCTGGGTCAGCTTCGGATGGCTGGAACCGAGGCGATTCTGCAGCGGAATGCGCTGGCGCTCACCACCCTCACGAATGCGCTCGACCACCAATTCCTCGCTCACCGCACCGGCCAGCTCGGCGCCGTGGTCGCGCGCCAGCACCGCCAGCAGCAGATCGAGCACGGCCAAACCACCACAGGCAGTCAGCCGGTCGCGATCCCAATCGAACAGATGGCTGGTGGCGATGACCTTGGGGAAACGCTCGGCGAAATCGTCCTGCCAGCGCCAGTGCACTGCCGCGCGATAACCATCGAGCAAACCAAGCTGAGCCAGCGGATAGACCCCGGCAGACAGCCCGCCGATCACGCAACCACTGCGCACCTGCTGCTTGAGCGCCGCCGCCAGCCCCGCAGACACCTGCGCTGGCGGCGCATCGGCGAGCAGGAACAGCTTGTCCAACCCTTCCAGATGCCCGGCCCAGGGCTCGCCCGGCAGACGCCAATCACCGGCCGCCAGCGGCTCGGCCTGGAGGAACACCAGCTCGTACAGCACTTCCGGATGCACGCGCTGGGCGACACGCAGGGCCTCCTCCGCCAGGGACAGGGTCAGGGCTTTGGTGCCGGGCCAGTACAAAAAGCCGATTCGATGGGGAGTCATTAGTGTCTATTCAGTGGGCTCAACGCACCAGTTAAGTGCGAAGTCTAGCTTCTTATTATTTGAGACTGCCGGAAAGGAACTGCTGCAGTCGTTCGGATTGCGGATTGGCCAGCACTTCCTTCGGGCAACCGCGCTCCTCGACCAATCCCTTGTGCAGGAACACCAGCTGATTCGACACCTCGCGAGCAAAACCCATTTCGTGGGTCACCACCACCATGGTGCGACCTTCGGTGGCCAGGTCCTGCATTACCTTAAGCACTTCGCCGACCAGCTCGGGGTCGAGCGCCGAAGTCGGTTCATCGAACAGCATCACCTCCGGCTCCATGGCCAGGGCACGGGCGATGGCCACGCGCTGCTGCTCACCACCACTCATGTGCGCGGGGTAGGCGTCCTTGCGGTGCGCGACGCCGACCTTGGCCAGGTAATGTTCAGCCTTGTCGCGGGCTTCAGCCTTGCTCATGCCGAGCACGTGCACCGGCGCTTCCATCACGTTCTCCTGGGCGCTCATGTGCGACCACAGATTGAAGTGCTGGAACACCATGGCCAGGCGCGAGCGCATGCGCTGCAGCTGTTTGGCATCGGCGGCGCGCAGCGAACCGTCCTTGGCCGGCACCAGCTTCAGCTCTTCGTTGTTGAGCAGAATCTTGCCGGCATGCGGCTGCTCGAGCAGGTTCAGGCAGCGCAGGAAGGTGCTCTTGCCCGAGCCGCTGGAGCCGATGATGCTGATCACATCGCCAGCCTTGGCCGCCATCGACACACCCTTGATCACTTCATGGCTGCCGTAGCGCTTGTGCAGGTCCTGAACTTCGAGTTTGTACATGTTCGGGTTCTCTTGAATCGTCATGGCATCAGCCCTTGCGCGGGGCCATGTAGACCAGCCAGCGGCGTTCGGCCAGCTTGAACAGGCGCACCAGGATGAAGGTCAACGCCAGATAGAACAGGCCGGCGGTGATGAAGGCTTCGAACGGCATGTAGTACTGCGAACTGACGATACGCGCCGCGCCAGTGATGTCGATCAGGGTCACGATCGACGCCAGGGAGGTGGTGTGCAGCATCATGATCACTTCATTGCTGTACTGCGGCAGCGCACGGCGCAGCGCGGACGGCAGCAGGATGCGCCGGTACAGCTTGGCTCGCGACATGCCCATGGCCTTGGCCGCCTCGATCTCACCCGGCGGCGTGGCCTTGAGGCTGCCAGCGAGGATTTCCGCAGTGTAGGCGCTGGTGTTGATGGCAAACGCCAGGCAGGCGCAGAAAGTCGCGCTGGAGAAATACGGCCACATGAAGCTGTCACGGATGAACTCGAACTGGGCCAGCCCGTAATAGATCAGAAACAGCTGCACCAGCATCGGCGTGCCGCGAATCACGTAGGTATAGAGCCAGGCCGGGAAGTTGACCCAGGGCGATTTCGACACCCGCATCAGTGCCAGTGGTAGCGCCAGGCTGAGGCCGAACGCCAGGGAGATCAGCAGGATTTTCACGGTGACCAGCACGCCGCCCCAGTACAGCGGCAGGTTCTCCCAGATCATTTGATAGTCGAAGATCATAGGTCAGCCACCTTGGCACCTACCGAGTAGCGCTTCTCGAGGAAACGCAGCGCCAGCAAGGAAACGCTGGTCAGCACCAGATACAGCCCCGCCACCGCCAGGTAGAAGGTGAACGGCTCACGCGTCGCGTCGGCCGCGCTCTTGGCCTTGAACATCATGTCCTGCAGGCCGACTACGGAAATCAGCGCGGTGGCCTTGGTCAACACCAGCCAGTTGTTGGTGAAACCGGGAATGGCGAAACGGATCATCTGCGGCACGAGAATGCGGAAGAACACCTGCATCCCGCTCATGCCATAAGCCGCGCCAGCTTCCGCCTGCCCCTTGGGGATCGCCATGAAGGCACCGCGGAAGGTTTCCGACAGGTAGGCCCCGAAGATGAAGCCCATGGTGAACACGCCGGCGACGAAGGGGTTGATGTCGATGTAATCGTCATAGCCGACCATGGGCGCGATGCGGTTCACCATGTCCTGGCCGCCGTAGAAGATCAGCAGAATCAGCACCAGATCAGGGATGCCACGAATCACCGTGGCATAGGTATCACCCAACGCCGCCAGCCAACGCACCGGTGACAGACGAAAGGCCGCACCCAGCAGGCCGAGGCAGATCGCCACTGCCATCGACGTCAGCGCCAGAAGCAGAGTGAGCCAGGCACCATCGAGAATGGTCGAGCCGTAGCCTTGAAGCATGCGCTAATACCTCTCAGGCACCCCAGGCGCCGCCTAGCACAAAGAAAATTCATGTCGCTCACGCGACGGGTCGCAGGTTGAATACCCGAATTGGTATTTAACGACCCCGCAGAACCAAGAAAAAAGTGGCACAACCTCAAAAAGGTTAGTGCCACTTCATCTATCTGGGACGCTTACTCGCCGTAAACGTCGAAGTCGAAGTACTTGTCCTGCACTTCCTTGTATTTGCCGTTGGCGCGGATGGCCAGGATAGCGGCGCTGATCTTGTCGGCCAGCGCCTTGTCACCCTTGCGCACGGCGATGCCCTGACCTTCGCCGAAGTACTTCACGTCAGTGAAGTCCGGGCCGGCGAACGCGAAGCCCTTGCCTGCGTCGGTCTTGAGGAAACCGTCATCGATGTTCACCGAATCGGCCAGGGTGGCGTCCAGGCGGCCGGACTGCATGTCCAGGAACACTTCGTTCTGCGAGCTGTAGCGCACGACTTCAGCGCCAGCCGGGGCGAAGATGTCGGTGGCGTAGCGGTCATACACGGACGAGCGCTGCACGCCGATCTTCTTGCCTTTCAGGTCGACCAGCGGGTCCTTGATCTCGGTACCAGCCTTCATCGCCAGCTTGGCCGGGGTGGCGTAGTACTTGCCAGTGAAGTCCACGGACTTCTTGCGGTCTTCGGTGATCGACATGGAAGACAGCACGGCGTCGAACTTGCGCACTTTCAGGGCCGGGATCAGGCCATCGAACTCCTGTTCGATCCACTTGCACTCGACCTTCATCTCTTCGCACAGGGCGTTGCCGATGTCGTAGTCGAAGCCGGCAATCTGGCCATCGGGAGTCTTGAATGCGAAGGGCGGGTAGGCCGCCTCGATGCCAATGCGCAGCGGCTTCTCGGCCATGGCCAGGGGCGACATCAGGGATAGCGCCAGGGCGCCAAGCAGTGCGATCTTCTTCATTCTTTGCTCCTTCGAATTGGGTATGACATCGATGGCAGTGAGGGGCCCGGGCCTTTTATGGATTGTAGAAGGCGGTGCTGCGCTGTCGTGGTGGACGAGCGACAAAGGGGCCTTGGCTGGGTGTGCGGCATTCTAGCGGCAGGCAATGAGGCGATATTTCCTCAATGCGACAACTAATTACAGAAGCACAGGAAGTGACGGCGGCAGATATTGACAGCCCGCAAAAGGAGTGATCAAGCAGAAGAGGCCAAACAGATATCTACAGCAATACTCAGGCCATAAACCATATAACGCCCGAAACATGGGCGTTGGAGCCACTTCGTGGTTTTCCATGGCGCCACTGACGGCACCTTATCAGGGCAGCGACGTTCCCTAACCGCCCAATCGGGTGCGCGCTGTTACCGCGGCGCCATGCAAATCGCAGGGTGCGCATCGGTACACGACCAAGCACTGGAGTAGCCGTCATTCCCGCGAAGGCGAGAAACCAGGCGTTACGCAACACCTGGGCTCCCGCCTTCGCGGGAGTGACGATCAATAGCGCACGAGTCACTCACCCACACGCAAGCTAAGCCGCGCTATCACATGGTTTTCCTCGGCGCGGGCCAGCCCGGCTTCCTCAACGCGCACGCCCTGCTCTTCCAGCGCCTGAATCCAGCGCAGCAACTGAGCGAACGCCACCGGCTGCAGGTTGACCTGCACCGCACCAAAACCCTCGGTATCCAGACGCTCGATCACCAGCCCCTGCTGCGCCGCACTCGCCGTGACCACCCCCTGCAGGCGCGCCGGGTCGAGGCTGGCGCGTGGCTGCAGGTCGCGCCCCTGCACCTGTGGCGCGCGGCTCTGCATATAGGCGTACAGGGCGCGCTGCTCTTCGAACGCGGCACGCGCGGCCTGAGCCTGACGCTGCACCGGCTGCCACAACGCCAGATAGAACAGCACCAACAGCAGGAAAACGCTCAGCGCCACGAGTGCCAGACGATCACGTGCCGGCAGCGTTTGCCAGCGTTGCGCCAGCGGTGAGCGCTGCCAGTGCAGTTGCAGACTTTCGCTCAAACCCGTCCTCGACATGCCCATCATCCTCCTATCACCACGCGTGCACTGACGCCCTCGGCTTCACGGCTGGCCGAGCCCATCTGCACCGACAGGCCGGATTCCTCCAGACGCTCACGCAAACGCTCCAGCTCGGCAAAACCCGGCGCCTGCAATTGCAACGACAGATCGCCACGAGTCGCGCTGTAATCGAGCTGATTGACCTGCACCAGCGCTGCGCCATCGGCCTGCAGCGCCGCCGCTACTTCGGCCAGCAGGCCCAGCACCGGACTATCGCCGCCCGTGGACTGCGCCAGATGTTGATCGAACTGCGCACGCAGGTTGATCAGCTTGCTGTCCTGAGGAAACAACTCGCGGTACAGCGCCTCGCTGGACGCGGCATAAGCATCGGCTTCGCGCTGCAGGTACCAGCCCTGCGCGAAATTGAAGCCCCACTGCAGCACGAGGCACAGTGCCAACACCCCCGCCAGCGGGCGCCAACGCCGCCAGCTGTCGCCACTCTGGCGCAGGGCGAACTCCCCCTGAGCCAGATCGACGCCATTGCCCTGACGCACCAGCCATTGATGCGCGTCCTCCAGCAGATGCACCTCATCCACCGGCTCGGGCAGCACCTGCCCAGCTGGCGCACTGGCGATGCATGCCGATGGACAACGGCCTGCCAGCGCTGGCCAGTCCTCAGTCTGCAAAGCCAGGCGCCAGGGCGCCTCGCCACCGAGCAACCAGCGCGACTGCAACCAGAGCAGCTGACTGCCCTGGCGTGGCAGCAGATCGGCATCGACGCGAATCGCCTGCGGCGGTTGCGCCGCGCACAGGGCCAGGCACTCGCGCAGCCAACTGGCGCGCAGCGCATAGACGCGGTGACGGCCATCGGCCAGTTGCTCACCCAGCGCCAGGTGCATCAACTCGACATCTTCGGCCAGCAGTTCCTCCGCCGCGAACGGCAGCGCCTGGCGCATCCAGCGCGCCTTCTGCGTCGGCAGTTGCACGGCGCAGGCGGTGACCGCCTCAACCGGCAGCACCAGTTCCCAGTGTGCCGGCAAATCGGCCAGGGCCTCGGCCAGACCGAGCGTGCGACTGCCGTCTGCCGTGACGCGCTGCACGGGTAGATCCGCTGAGAGCGCGTGACACGCCTCAGGCGGCAGAAAAATCCATAACGGGTTCATTCTTGTTCTTCCTCGATGGGCCGTGGCGGCATGCCGCCCTGCCCCAGATCACGCGCCAGGACACTGACCTGGCCATCATTGCTGCGCTGCAGCAGGCTACGCAATACCACCCGGCGTTCACCCAGGTTCACCTCGCTGAACACCTCGAAATACTGGCTGCCGACCGCCAACCCCTGCACCACCTGCTCGCCCAACCCGGCGAGCGCAGGCTGAGCGGCGAAAGCGGCCGGGCTGAGATACCCCTCGTCACCACGCCCGGCGATCAATGCCAGGGCCGCATCCGGCGTCAGTCCATCGGACAGGCTGGAGAGCACCAGCGCGCTGGCGGTGTTGACGTTAAGCAACGCCTCGCTCGGCAGCGCACTGACGAAAGGCTGCAGGCGGCGATAGTCGGCCTCTTCCATCTCCAGCAGCAGGCGCAGTTCAGACACGTCGGTGATCTCGCGATTGGCCGTGCGATAAGGCGGTGTCGCCAGCAGGTACTGGCCGTCCTCGGCGCCATTGCCGCCCTGCAACTCACTGTCGCTATCGAGCCAGTCCAGCAAGCGCTCGGCATAGGGTTTATCGATGCCCAGACGCAACAGCAGGCGGCGCAGGCGCAGCACCGCCAGCTCGTTGGGCCGGCCCTGGCGCACCAGGCTGTTGAGGTTGAAGCGGCCGTTGGGGTCGACGATGCGTACCCGTAGCTCGCCGCCTTCATCCAGCGGGAACGTCAGCGGCCTGGCCCAAGGTTCCAGCAGGTGATCAACCGGCTGACGTGGATCGCCCCGGCGCAGATCGCGCTCGAGTACCGCCTTGGCCAGCGTCTCGCCGCCCAGGGCGTAGTGCCAGGCCTGGGTCACGTGCAACTGGTTGGCGCTGCTGCGGATCGACAGCTGCTGACGGGCGATCAGCCCGGCACACACCACCGTGACCACGGCGACCACCAGCAGCACGGTGATCAACGCCACCCCATTCTGCCGCTTCATGACTGCGGCACCTCGTTAGAATCCCCTGGCGGCGCGCCGGCAGCGTTCTGCGCCGGCAGATCGGGCAGGCGCAGCAGACGGCGCAGTTCGCCATAGCGGCGATGCTGCAGGCGCAGTTCCACAGCGCGCGGCAGCTCGGTGAGCAAACCGTCGCCAGAGGCATTGGCTGGCGGCCAGTCAGGCTGCCACTGGCCGTCCTTGTCCAGATAACGCAGGCTCAATGACTCGACGCCATCGAGAGCCTGCTGGATCTGCGGCGTGCTGTCCTGTGCGCGATCCAGCACGCGCCAGTAACGCCGCTGCCACTGCTCGCCACTGAGCTGCCAACGCACCCGCTGTACCTCGGCACGCGCTTGGCCGAGCGGGTTGCGCCAGCCGACGCGACTCAGCTCCAGCGCCGTGGCATCAGCCAGATCGCCGTGCAGCGCTGGCTGGGCATCACCGAAAGCATCGCGAATCGGCCGTACCGTGACCTGGCGTAGGTCGCGCTCGAAGGCTGACAGGGCGCGGGTCAACTCGCGCAACTGACGCTCGTGCTCGCGGGTGACGGCATCGGCGCTGAGCACGCTGTCGAGCATGCGGTAAGTGGCCAACCCGAGCAGAGCGAAGATGGCGATGGCAATCAGCAGCTCGAGCAGGGTAAAGCCGCGCTGAGCGCTCCCACACATCATGGCGCCCCCAGGAAACCGCTGAGGGTCACCAGTTGGTAGGGTGGGCTTTAGCCCACCAAGGCTGGCCGCTGTTGGTGGGCTGAAGCGGAGCGCCGCCCGGCCCACCCTACGGGCTGGAGCGAGCGTCGCGAGCGAAATGGCGTCGCCACGGATTCGCGAGCAGAGCTCGCTCCTACGAGGGAGGCAGATCACTGCGGCGCCCCCAGGAAACCGCTCAGTGTGACCTGCGCCCGCTCGCGCAGATCGCCCGAAGCGCCCCGCTCCTCGGCGGCGACCCACAACGTCACACGACGCATGGCCGGCTCGCTGGTGGCCTGGATTTCGCTCTGCCACGACCAGCGACGGCCGGCGAACTCCACCTGGCCCTGGTCGCGGCCATCAGCCGGTGGCGTGTCGGCCAGTTGCAGCTCGGTCAGTCGGTTGTCCGCCACCCACATGGCCAGGGTCTTGTTCTCAAGCTGGCTGGCCGTGCGCACGCTGCGTGCGCTGGCAGTCAGCACGCTGGCGGCAATCAGGGCGAAGATGGCCAGGGCTACCAGCACCTCGAGCAGGGTAAAGCCGTGCGCTGATCTCATCTGGCGCGCCCCGTGCCCAGCTCCTCGACACGCGGCAGACCGAAGCCATCGCTGGATAGTTGCAGGCGCAGGCCGTCACGCTGCCGCTCCGCCAGGAGCAGTCGAAAGGGCGTCATCTCACCGCTGGAGAGGATCAGTAACTGTGGCGTATCAGCACTGGCATCGGCTGTTAGGCTCAAGGCCTCGCCATCGACCTCGAACGCCAGCTCGGCCCATTCCGGCAGGCGATGGGCCTGACGATCCAGTGCCTGCCACTCGCCGCGCTGCGGGTCGTAGCGCAGCACCCGGTAACCGTCGCGGGTAAAGCTCAAGCCATATTCGCGATTGTCCAGCACCGCCTCGTCGACCAGCACACCGATCAACCCACTCAGGCGTTCGGCCTCGCTGCGCAGCTCGCGCGCCGGCCCGGCGATGCCGGTGCTGAGTACTGCCAGACCGATCAGGCTGCCGAGAATGACCAGCACCACCAGCAGTTCGATCAGGGTGAAGCCGCGCTGCGCCTTCAACGTAGGAGCGAGCTCTGCTCGCGAACATGGGCGATGTCGAACGCTTCGCTCGCGACGCTCGCTCCCACAGGCGAACGACGGCATGGTCGGGTCAGAGATCCCAGTTGCCGATATCGGCGTTCAGGTCGCTGCCGCCCTGCTTGCCGTCGGCGCCAAGCGAATACAGATCGAAGGCGCCCTTGGTTCCAGGCGCCAGGTACTGATACGGGTTGCCCCACGGATCGATGGGCAGGCGCTTGAGGTAGCCGTCCTTGTTCCAGTTCTTCGCTTGTGGGTTACCGCTCGGCTTGCTCACCAGCGCTTCCAGGCCCTGCTGGGTACTGGGGTAGTTGTGGTTGTCGAGCTTGTACATGTCGAGCGACGCGCCGATGGTGCGGATGTCGTTCTGCGCGGCGGTGACCTTGGCCTGGTCCGGCCGGCTCATCACCTGCGGCACCACCAGCGCCGCCAGAATGCCCAGAATCACCACCACGACCATGATTTCGATGAGCGTGAAGCCCGCCTGAGATTTTCTCACCTGCTATCCCACCATTTGGTTCAAAGAAAGAATAGGCAGCAGGATGGCCAGTACGATCACCAGCACCACTGCCCCCATGAATACCAGCATGAAAGGCTCGAACAAGCCGACCAGCAGAGCGATCTGCGCGCCGAGGTCGTTCTCCTGATTCTTCGCCGTGCGCGCCAACATCTGATCCAGCTCACCGGAACGTTCGCCGCTGGCGATCATGTGCAACATCATCGGCGGAAACTGGCCGGTGGCCTCCAGCGAGCGGGTCAGGCTGCCACCTTCGCGCACCTTCTGCGCCGCCACCAGCACCTCGCCACGGATCACCCGGTTGCCGATCACCTCGCCGGCAATCGCCAGCGCCTCCACCAGCGGCACACCACTGCGGGTGAGGATCGCCAGGGTCGAGGCAAAACGCGCGCAATCGGTGGCACGCCCCAGCCGTCCGACCAGCGGTATGCGCAGCAGAAATCGATGCCAGCGCAGCCTGAACGCCTCGTCACGCAGGGCTGCACGCAAGGCGACGACCGCCAGTATCAGCGCCACCAGAGCAACCAGCCCCCAGGCCTTGACCCAGTCGCTCAGGGCGATCAGCCCGCGCGTCAGCGCCGGCAGGGTCTGCCCCGAGTCGACGAATACCTTGACCACGTCCGGCACCACGTAGCCGAGCAGAAAGCCGACGATCAGCAAGGACGCGCACATCAGGATCACCGGGTAAAGCAACGCCAGTTGCACCTTCTGCCGCGACTGCTGGCGCTGTTCGGTGTAGTCGGCCAATTGCTCCAGCACCGGGCCGAGGTGCCCGGCATGTTCCCCCGCCGCCACCGTGGCGCGGTACAGCTCGGGAAAAGCGGCGGGGAATTCCTTCAGACTGCCGGCCAGGCTGTGACCTTCCAGCACGCGGGCGCGTACCGCCAGGAGCATGCCCTGGATACGCGAACTGGTGGATTGCGCAGCGGCGGCGCGCAGCGCTTCTTCGATGGGCAGCGCCGCCTGGATCAGCGTCGCCAACTGGCGAGTGACCAGCGCCAGGTCGCGCGCCGACAGGCCACGTACAAAACCCAGGCGCGCCTGCCCACTGTCCTGCTCGCGGCTGCGCGTGGCCTTGACCTCCAGCGGCGCCAGCTGGCGCTCGCGCAGCAGTTGGCGTACCTGGCGCGCGCTGTCGGCTTCCAGCACGCCTTTCTGCTGGCGGCCGCGCCCGTCGAGGGCGATATATTCAAAGGCAGCCATCGGCAAATCGCTCCGACTGTAAATGTAGGAGCGGCTTCAGCCGCGATTCACAATGACTCGCGGCTGCAACGGAATGCCGCCCAGCCGCGCATACAAGAGCCAATGCCAACATCCCACTCGCCATCATTCCTCTCGCGTCACGCGCAGCACTTCCTCGACCGTGGTCACTCCTTCCAGCACCTTGCGCCGGCCATCGTCACGGATGCTCGGGCCCAGGGTGCGGGCGTGGCGGGTCATGTCCTGCTCGGAAGCGCGGCTGTGCACCAGAGTGCGCATGGTTTCATCGAAGACCACCAGTTCGTAGATGCCGGTACGCCCACGATAGCCCTGTTGATGGCAATGGGCGCAACCACGGGCGTGGTAAAGCGTCGGCGGCGAACTGGCCGGCACACCGAGCAGCGCGCATTCGGCCTCATCGGCCGCATAGGGTTCCTTGCACGACGGGCACAGTACCCGCACCAGGCGCTGGGCCAGCACGCCAAGCAGCGATGACGACAGCAAAAAGGGCTCCACGCCCATGTCCACCAGACGGGTAATGGCGCCAATGGCGCTGTTGGTGTGCAGCGTCGACAGCACCAGGTGGCCGGTCAGCGAAGCCTGCACGGCGATCTCGGCGGTTTCCTTGTCGCGGATCTCGCCGACCATCACCACGTCTGGGTCCTGGCGCAGGATGGCGCGCAGGCCGCGGGCGAAGGTCATGTCCACCTTGGTATTGACCTGGGTCTGGCCGATGCCTTCGAGGTGGTACTCGATGGGGTCTTCGACAGTGAGGATGTTGCGCGTGTGGTCGTTGAGGCTGACCAGGCTGGCGTACAGCGTGGTGGTCTTGCCCGAGCCGGTGGGGCCGGTGACCAGCAGAATGCCGTGCGGCTTGCGCACCGTCTCTTCCATGAGCTTGCGGTCCTCGGCGCGCATGCCCAGATGCTGCAGAGACAGGCGCCCGGCCTGCTTGTCGAGCAGACGCAGCACCACCCGCTCGCCGTTGGCCGAAGGCAATGTGGACACACGAATGTCCACCTCGCGCCCGCCGACCTTGAGCGAGATGCGCCCGTCCTGCGGCACGCGCTTCTCGGCGATGTCCAGCCGCGCCATGACCTTCACCCGCGAGACCAGCAGCGCTGCCAGCTCGCGCTTGGGCTCGAGCACCTCACGGAGGATGCCGTCAACGCGAAAGCGCACTACCAGGCGCTTCTCGAAGGTTTCCAGGTGAATGTCGGAGGCGTTTTCCTTGATCGCTTCACCCAGGATGGCGTTGATCAGGCGGATGATTGGCGCATCGTCCTCCTGCTCCAGCAGGTCTTCGGTTTCCGGCACCTGATCGGCCAGCGAGGCCAGATCGAAACTGCCGCCGATGTCCTCGGCCAATTGCATCGATGCGGAATCGTGTTGATAGGCCGCACCCAGCACCTGGGCGAACTCCGGCGCACTCAACACCTGCAGCGGCAGGCGGCGCCCGGCGAAGCGCTGCGCCTCGGCCAGCGCCACAGGGTCACAATCGGCGCGATGGGCCAGGCTGGCGCGCTCTTCCTGCATCACGAACACCACACCATGACGCTTGGCAAAGCTGAAGGGCAGACGGCGCAGCGGAATTTCGAGCAACGAAGTGTTCATGCGTGGCCTTAGAACAGAACCTTATTCGGGTAGCACAGCCTAATCTGGCTGTTTGACCCAATGGCTACCTCTAGGACGGTCTTTTTGTGCGTTTATTCAACTATCTTTAACACATCGTCTGTAACTGTACACCCACCCTATTTGGGGGATGCCAACCTCGCGCAGGCTGCTATGATCAGCGCGCGACGCCCAGCACATAAGAAGAACTAGACTGTCGTTTGCGGAGTAATGCTTTTGTCCACCTCGGCCCTTTCCCAGCGGATCAAGGACAATGCCCCGAGCCTGATCGGTATGCTCGTGCTGATCGCCCTGAGCGTGAGTCTGGCCTGGCAGAGTGCCGAATTGCTGCGCCTGGTGCGCGGCCCCGTACAGCAACCGCTCAGTCAGACTGCGCCAAATCTGCAACAGCGCGCGCAGGCGCCCATCGCCCAGTTGTTCGGCAGCCCGCGCGAGGCCGACAGCGGCCCGCCACCGGCCACCAACCTGCAACTGACCCTGCTCGGCAGCTTCGTTCACAGTGACCCGCAACGCTCCAGCGCGGTGGTTCAGCGCCAGGGCCAGAGCGCCCAGCGTTACACCGTCGGCATGGAGGTGGACAGCGGCGTACGCCTGGATGCCGTCTATGCCGACCGCGTCGAACTGCTGCGCAACGGCCGCCGCGAAAGCCTGGCCTTCCCTCGTCAGCAGAGTGGCCAGTACAGCGTCTATACGCCAGCGGAAGAATCGATCAACGACCCGGTCGAACAACTCGATCAACTCGACCAGAACAACCTCGAACAACTGCGCCAGCGCATGCAAGACCTGCGCGAACAGATGGAAGCCTCTGGCACCCTGCCAGAGGAAACGCCCGCCGATCAGCTCATGGAAAGCGACTGAACCGATGCATGTTCTCCGAAGCAGACTGACCCTCGCCCTCCTCGCCGCCGGCCTGGCCGCTGCCCCCATGCCCTTGCTCGCGCAGATCGAGCAGGTGCCGGCCAGCGCCAACCAGCAGGAAGAAAGCTGGACCATCAACCTCAAGGGCGCCGACATCCGCGAGTTCATCGATCAGGTCGCCGGCATCACCGGGCAGACCTTCGTCGTCGACCCGCGCGTGAAGGGCCAGGTCAACGTGATCTCCAGCACGCCTTTGGGGCTGTCCGAGGTCTATCAACTGTTTCTCTCGGTGATGGCCACCCACGGTTTCAGCGTGCTGACCCAGGGCGATCAGGCGCGCATCGTGCCCAACGCCGAGGCCAAGGCCGAAGCCGATGCCGGCCGTCCGGCGCCGGATCGCCTGGAAACCCGCCTGATCCAGGTGCAGCACGCGCCAGTGGCCGAGCTGATCCCGCTGGTTCGTCCACTGGTACCGCAATACGGCCATCTGGCGGCCGTCACCTCGTCCAACGCGCTGATCATCAGCGACCGCAGCGCCAACATCGAACGCATCGAAGACCTGATGCGTCAGCTCGACCGCAGCGGCGCGCAGGACTTCAGCGTGGTGACCCTGCAGCACGCCTGGGTGATGGACGCCGCCGAAGTGCTCAATACCGCCATCGCCCGCGGCCAGGCCAAGGGCACCAGCGCCACCCAGGTGGTGGCCGACGCCCGCACCAACCGCCTGATTCTGCTCGGCCCGCCGGACGCCCGCGCCAAACTGGCCGACCTTGCCCGCTCGCTGGACAGCCCCACCAGCCGCTCGGCCAATACGCGAGTGATCCGCCTGCGCCACAACGACGCCAAGTCCCTGGCCGAAACCCTCGGCGAGATTTCCGAAGGTCTGAAGAATCAGGAAAACAGCGAAACCACTGGCCGACAGTCGAACATCCTCATCCGCGCCGACGAGAGCCTCAACGCCCTGGTGATGCTGGCCGAGCCTGATCTGGTCGCCACCCTCGAAGATATCGTGCGTCAGCTCGACGTACCGCGCGCCCAGGTGATGGTCGAAGCAGCCATCGTCGAGGTGTCCGGCGACATCACCGACGCCCTCGGTGTGCAGTGGGCCGTGGATGCCCGCAGCGGCAGCGGCGGCAGGGGCGGCCTGGGCGGGGTCAACTTCGCCGGCACCGGCCTGTCGGTGGGCAGCGTGCTGCAGATCCTGCAAAGTGAGGAAATACCGGAAGACCTCACTCTGCCCGACGGCGCCATCATCGGCATCGGCAGCGACCGCTTCGGCGCACTGATCACCGCACTCTCGGCCAACAGCAAGAGCAACCTGCTGTCCACGCCGAGCCTGCTGACCCTGGACAACCAGAAAGCGGAAATCCTCGTCGGGCAGAACGTGCCCTTCCAGACCGGCTCCTACACCACCGACGCCTCGGGTGCCGGCAACCCCTTCACCACCATCGAACGCCAGGACATCGGCGTGACCCTCAAGGTCACGCCAAGCATCAACGAAGGCGCCACCCTGCGCCTGGAGATCGAGCAGGAAATCTCCTCCATTGCCCCCAGCACCGGGCTCAACGCCCAGGCGGTCGATCTGGTGACCAACAAGCGCTCGATCAAGAGCACCATCCTCGCCGACGACGGTCAGGTGATCGTGCTTGGCGGGCTGATTCAGGACGACGTCACCCAGGCCATCTCCAAGGTGCCACTGCTGGGCGACATTCCTTTGCTCGGTGCGCTGTTCCGCTCCACCCGCGAATCTCATATCAAACGCAACCTGATGGTCTTCCTGCGGCCGACCATCGTCCGCGATGGCGCCGGCCTGGCTGCACTGTCAGGCAAGAAGTACAGCGACATTCGCATCATCGGCAACGGCAGCCCGGACAACGGCCGCCCCAGCATCCTGCCCAGCACCCCGAGCCAGCTGTTCGACGGCCAAGGCGCACCGGCGGTGGATTTGCGGCAGTAACGATAGGGCGTCATCTCGTGGGCGGGTGTAATCCGCCGCAATGGCAATGGCGGGTTGCACCCGCCCTACGCGCTGAATTGTGGAGCACCACAAACCGTGGGAGTCGCTTTAGCGGCAACAGGCTCTACAGCAGTCGCGGCTGAAGCCCCTCCCACTGAGCCAGCGCGGCTTGCCTCCCCTCTTCAATTCACAGGTGACCGATACATCGTAGGGCGGGTGAAACCCGCCAGAATGGAGATGGCGGGTTGCACCCGCCCTACGCGCAGAATTGTGGAGCACCACAAACCGTGGGAGGCGCTTTAGCGGCGACAGGCTCTACAGAAATCGCGGCTGAAGCCCCTCCCACCGAGCCAGCGCGGCTTGCCTCCCCTCTTCAATTCACAGGTGAACGATACATCGTAGGACGGGTGCAACCCGCCAGAATGGCGATGGCGGGTTGCACCCGCCCTACGCGCTGAATTGTGGAGCACCGCAAACCGTGGGAGGCGCTTCAGCGGCGACAGGCTCTATAGCAGTCGCGGCTGAAGCCCCTCCCACCGAGCCTGCGCGGCTTGCCTCCCCTCTCCCGTTTACGGGAGAGGGGCCGGGGGAGAGGGCTGGATCGATGTGCCTCTGTAGAGCGAGCTGTGCTCGCGAAAAGCGGTTCGCTAGCGACGCTCGCTCCTACACGACTGCCGGCCAAGCCTTTTCGCAGCGAGGGCGCTGCTCCTAAAGCCCTTGCGGGCACTCACCCCAACGCCGGTGTACGCGGCGGCACCAGGCGCTTGGAGCCGGTCGACTCATAAGCCGCCGCCAGCTGCAGCAACGCCGAATCATCATAAGCACGGCCGGCGAAAGTCAGGCCCACCGGCATGCCGATATCAGCCATCACGCCCATCGGCACGGTGACGGTCGGTACGCCCAGATGACGAATCGCCAGGTTGCCATTGGCCACCCACACACCGTTGCTCCAGGCGATATCGGCAGATGCCGGGTTCACGTCGGCATCGGCCGGGCCGACATCGGCCACGGTGGGGAACAGCACCGCATCCAGCCCCAGTTGATCCATCCAGTCTTCCAGATCGATCTTGCGCGTGCGCTCCAGACCGCGCAGGCCGTCGGGCAGCGTAGCGATCTGGTCCCAGGGTTTGATCCCACGCTTGGCCATATTGACGTACTCGTCCATGCCCGCCGCCAGGTCGCCCTCGCGGTTCGGCAGGGTGCCGGGGTCGTGCGGGAAGATCTGCGGGCCATCGACATCGGCTAAACGATTGAGCTTGGGATCGCCATTGGCCTGCAGGAAATCGTCGAATGCCCAGCCGCTCAGCTCCCACAGCTCGTCATGCAGGAACTCGGGCGTGACGATGCCGCGATTGAACACGGTCGGCGCACCGGGGCGATCACCTTCACAGTTGGACACCAGCGGGAAGTCGACTTCCACCACCTCGGCGCCGGCCGCTTCCAGTGCCTGGCGCGCCGCTTCCCACAGGGCGATCACCGTCGGCCGGGTGTGGATGCGCTGGCCGGTAGGCCCGCCAATGCCCGGATTCTCGCTGGTGCCAGCGGCTTCGTCCTTGTTGATGAACATCTTCGGCACGCCAAGGCGCTTACCCTTCAGCGCATCGGCCTTGGCCGCCAGCGCCAGGTAGGACGCGGGACGCACCTCCGAGGCTTTCGGGATCGGCACCCAGGGCTGCAAACGCCACAGGTCGCCGCGGCTGTCGGCATCGTCGGCCACCACCACATCGAGCACTTCCAGCAGGTCGGCCATGGTCCGGGCATAGGGCACCACCACGTCCATGGTCGGCGTCAGCGGCCAGTTGCCGCGCACCGAGATCACCCCGCGCGACGGCGTGTAGGCGCACAGCCCGTTGTTCGAGGCCGGGCCACGCCCGCTGGACCAGGTTTCCTCGGCCAGACCAAACGCGGAGAAACTGGCAGCGGTTGCGGTGCCGGCACCATTGGACGAGCCCGAGGCGAACGGGGCCGTCAGGTAATCGGCGTTATACGGGCTTTCGGCGCGGCCATAGACACCGCGCTGCATGCCGCCATTGGCCATCGGCGGCATGTTGGTCTTGCCCAGGCAGATGGCGCCGGCCGCGCGCAGGCGCTCGACGGTGAAGGCATCGCGCTGCGCCACCAGATCCTTGAACGCCGGGCTGCCGGAGGCCGCTGTCAGGCCCTTGACCAGGTAGCTGTCCTTGGCGGTGTAGGGAATGCCATCGAGCGGGCTCAGCGTCTCGCCGCGAGCGCGGCGCGCATCGGAGGCCTCGGCCTCCTTCAGCGCGTCGGGATTGCGCACCACCACCGCGTTGAGCCGGGTCGGCGTATCCGCGCCGTCGTAGGCGTCGATACGCGCCAGATAGGCCTTGACCAGTTCGACCGCAGTAGTGCGGCCGGACTCCAGCGCCGCGCGCAGCTCGGCAATGGAAACTTCGGTTACCTCGATCATGGTGTCATCACTCGCAGATAGCGGGCCGCGTCTACGGCCACGGATACGAAAACAGCGCTTGCACGGTCGACGCTCACGGGCAGATTCAGTCATGCAACTATGTGCCCGATGATACATCCCACCAGGCCTTCGCAGCAGCCCGCGCCAATGGCCAGGATGCGCGCCAGCCATTACATTCTCGCCACCGATTACGCTGCATTGGGCAGAGCAGGCTTATGACCCGCGAAGAACGCATTTATCTGTGGTCGGCGCTATCGGACGTATTCGTCGACACCGAAGTCGACTACGGATACATCGCCCGTCAGGTGGCAGGTTTCGACCGTGCCACAGTACAAGCCGCCTTCTACCAGGACGTCGCTCCCGCGTGCTACTCCAACATGCTCGCGCCCATCCCACCGATCTGGACAGGCTTCGACAGCGCCTGGCTGAGCGCAACCATCGAGCAAGCCCAGGCAGCGCGACGGAACTCCACCCTGCGCCGTCTGCGCGACCGACTCTTCATCGCCTACCTGCGCCGCGCCCTGAAGCCGGAATGGGCGAAGATCGAGCAGGAACTTGATCTCGAACCGTAGGAGCCCGCTTGCGGGCGATCCTGATAGAAGCATCGCCCGCAAGCGGGCTCCTACAGAGTCATCGTACTGCTCTTAACTGGCGAGCATCACACCATCCCCTGCGATGTTCTCAGTCCCTGCACACGAAACAGGAGAACATCGCCATGCCCCACCTCACCGGCGGCTGCCTCTGCGGCCAGGTGCGTTTCGAAACCAGCGGCCAGCCTTATCGGGTCGGCGTGTGCCACTGCATGGACTGTTGCAAGCACCACGGAGCCCTATTCCACACCTCGGCGATATTCCCGCAGGACGCGGTGAAGGTAGAGGGCGAAAACGACCAGCACGCCCGCCGCGACTTCTGCCCGCACTGCGGCTCGCCGGTGTTCGCACGCTCGGGGGATGAAGTCGAGGTGAACGTCGGCTCGCTGGACGAACCGAACCAGTTCACCCCCACCTACGAACTCTGGGCCATCCGCCGCGAAGCCTGGCTACTGCCCTTGCCCTTCGAACGCCACTACCCAGGCGACCGCGACCGCCGCACGCGTCACGAGTAGAACCGCTCAAGCATCGGCTGCGCGCCGGCTTACCCAGCCGTGCATCAGCCCGGCCTGGAAAAACTGCACCGGCGCATCGAAACCGGCGGCCTGGATGATGCCAGCCACCTGCTGCGCCGGTAACACCGCCACGTCACGGGCGTAGGCTGCACGCGCACGTTCCAGCATCTGCGCATCGACCCCGGCCGCAGCCATCAGCGTCATCCAGCCAGGCAGCAGTACCTCGTAGGCCGGCGACTGGATATCCGCCGCCAGGTCGACACTGGCCAGCAGCCCGCCGGGTTTCAGGCGCTGCGCGATCTGGTCGAAGAACGCGCTACGCACTGCCGGTTCGAGCAGAAACTGCGACACCAGAAAGCAGGTAGCGCCGTCGTAGGCCGCCCCAGGCGCCGGCGTATCCAGATAGCCCTCGTGAAAGTCGCACCGCTGGGCAAAGCCACCGTGCTCCGCGCGCTGACGGCACACATCGAGCATCGCCCGGACGGGTCGAGCGCGGTGAAACGCCAGCCCGGAAAGCCCTCGGCCATGTGCGCGATTTCCGCCCCCGTGCCGGTGCCCACGCACAGTATCCGCGCGTCGGCCGGCAGGTCGATGAACAGCGCATCGAGCAGCAAATACAGCGCCTCACGAATCGGCGCCATCCCCGCCCATTGCTTGTCGTAGCCCGCCGCTTGTTGGTCGAACAGCGCCTTGATTTCCTCGTAACGCATGGCCATGCCTCCTTCGAAGGATCGCCCTCACGCCTTCCAGCATCCCAGATCGGCAAAGACACCCGCATGCCCGACTACCTGATCCTCATTTCCACCCTCGGCGGCCTGGCCCTGCTGGGTCTGAACGGCTTCGTGATCGGCCCGCTGGTGGCGGCACTATTCGTGGCCAACTGGAATCTGTTCGAGGCGAAGAAAAAGGTCAGGTTGCCGGATTGAGCCAAGCGAGGCAAATGTCAGCCTGTGGCATGGCACGGCGGACAATTGGTCGCCTTTCGCTATGTCGGCGTATCTGGCTGAGCGCCTCCCAAGCAACGCGCGCATCGAGCGGATGGAGGGGCTTTCCCACTACTCCTGCCTGTATGCCGCAGCGCCGATGATTTGTGAGCGTCTCGCCAGCGAGTAATGTTGGGTGGCTTGGCGACTCAACTACTGCCCTCGCAAGCGATTTTTGACGCACCGAGACCGAGAGCAGCGAAGCCAAAGAGGACGCATCTGATATGGTTTTCCGCGGCTAATCTGAGTCTTTTTGGGATTGGATCAGTGCCCTTATAAAAAGGCTCCCTGTGCGCTAGCCGAAAGTGCTCGATCGCTCACCATTTCAGGCTCTCTGAAGATCGGATGACATCGAGAGTCTTCAAGATCCCGCATGAATACTTGTTCCACGAGCTTTAACAGCAAGACACTTTCCGAGTCGCAGCGTGACATCCTCGACATGATCGCGACCGACCGTCATCTGGACGAAATACTCTGCGCCATTTGTCAGATGTTGGACGCACAGTCCCCCGAAATTTTCAGTTCAATTCTGCTTGCTGATGCCGAAGGCAAACGTTTGCTTAACGGTGCGGCGCCCGGTTTGCCGATTGAATACAGCCAGGCGATTCATGGAATGGCCATTGGCCCACAGGAGGGAACCTGCGGTACCGCTGCGTTCCGACGTGAGCTGGTGGTCACCGAATACATCGCGCTTGACCCAAGCTGGGAGCGTTTCCGTAGTCTGGCCCTGGGGCATAACCTGCACTCCTGCTGGTCGATGCCCCTGCTCTCCCATCAAGGACGCGTGTTAGGTACGTTTGCCTTTTACCAGAACCGCACCCATAAGCCGGACGAGGCGCAGATTCAACGACTGGGTTGCGCGGCCCAACTGGCTGCCATTGCGATCCGCCGTGAGTGTGACGGCCGAAGCCTGGAGGAAAGCGAACAACGTTTTCGCTCATTGTTCACCTACAATCCCAACCCGGTGTTCGCTCTCGATCTGGCCGGCAGAATCCAGAATGCGAATCCCGCAAGTTTGACGCTCAAGCCATGCACCACTGCCGGCCTGATCGGTCTTCACTTCGTCAATCTGGTGGTCGAAGAGGACCAGCAACGGGCAGGTCGACATTTCTCTGCAGCCTGCACCGGACAACCCCAACGTTTCGAAGCACGGTTTCGCGACGCGAGCGACATGTTGTTGACCATGGACATTTCCAACCTGCCGATCAGGGTCAATGGCGAGACCGTCGGGGTATTCGCAGTGGTCAGGGATATCAGTGAGCAGAAGCACTACGAGCGCGAGTTGAGCTTCAACGCCTGCCATGATCGCCTGACAGGTTTGCTTAACCGTGTGACTCTTGAAGATCGGCTTATTGAGGGCTGTCACATCAGTCGCTGGCACAAGCGTCGTATGGCGGTAATGTGCATCGATCTGGATGGATTCAAATCCATCAACGATTCGCTTGGGCACTATTTCGGCGATCAAGTGCTGATTGAGGTGGCGCAGCGTATGGCCCAGCACGTTCGTCCCGGCGATACCATCGTGCGCATGGGCGACGACGAATTTATCGTTCTGCTGCCGAACCTGCTGCGTGATGACGACGTTGTATCTGTGGCCGAACGACTGATGGCTGGCATAGCCAGGCCCTACTGCATCCAAGGCATTGACCTGCACGTGAGCGCAAGCGTTGGCATCACCCTGAGCGATGGTTATACCGAGCCACCGATGCAGCTCATTCAGCAGGCTGACATGGCCATGTACAAAGCCAAGCAGCAGGGGCGCAATAACTTCCAGTGGTACACCAGCGATCTTAATGAGCGCGTTTGTGAAAACGCGAGACTACGCAACGACCTACAGAAGGCTATCGATACTGAATCGCTCGAGTTGCATTATCAGCCGCAGATAGAGACGCGTACGGGGCGAGTGTCCGGGATCGAAGCGCTATTGCGCTGGGAGCATCCGCAAAGAGGATTTATCTCACCAGCAGTATTTGTGCCAGTGGCAGAGAACAGCAGCCAGATCATCCCGCTAAGCCTCTGGGTACTCGATACGGCTTGCGCTCAACTGCGTCAGTTAGGCGAACAAGGCATAACAGGCATCTCGATGGCTGTGAACATTTCGCCAATCCATTTCCAGCGTGGTCATTTCGTTAAATTTGTCCAAACCATCCTGGAGAAGCACGGACTCCGCGGTGAGCAGTTGGAATTGGAGATCACCGAATCGCTTTTGCTGCATAACGCTGAACAAGCGATCGACACATTGCACCGGCTCAAGGCTTTGGGAGTGCGCATTGCGCTCGATGATTTCGGCACCGGATTTTCCAGTCTCAGCTATCTCAAACGCTTGCCGATAGACAAGATCAAGATCGACCGCTCGTTTATCCAGGAGCTCGGCACGGATTGCCACGATGCCGCAATCATTCAGGGCATTATCGCTATGGCCCACCACCTGAGCCTGACAGTGGTCGCTGAAGGTGTTGAAACCGAATCTCAGGCGGCTTTTTTAAAGGCTCTGTCTGAGTTAGCTGTTGCAGTGGTCTAAACTGAATCGTGATCTTTCCCAGCATGAGGGATCTATCATGAAAGCGGTTCAGTTTTCGCGGTGGATGGCACAGCTCTCCAGCCTCAACCCAGAGCAACGCGACCAGTTGAGATCCAAGCTCT
>NZ_JAOCLK010000042.1:0-38329 GCF_029845265.1 Ectopseudomonas oleovorans | reverse complement strand
AAAAAAGGGATGGCCGAGGCCATCCCTGAAGATCGAGGCTGGTGATGCCTCCTATGAAAGACGCTCAGCTGCGTTGACGAGCTGGTGCCTGGCTCGCGCCGGTGTAGAAACCCGCCAGGCCCGGCCAGAAGCGGCGCGGCGGATGCAGGGTGCGGAACAGGAACTTGACGCTGGGGGGCTGTGACGGTTGCATGGTCGTTCTCCGTTACTGCTGCAGGGGCACGAGGCGTGGGGCGATCATGTTCTCGGGGCGCAGAATGTCGGCCAGGGTGGCCTCATCCAGCAACTGCTCCTCGCGCACCAGTTCCAGCACGCCGCGCCCGCTTTCCAGGGCGACCTTGGCGATGCGCGTGGCGTTCTCGTAGCCGATGTAGGGGTTCAGCGCGGTGATCAGGCCGATGGAGTTTTCCATCAGTTCGCGGCAGCGTGCTTCGTTGGCGGTGATGCCGTCGATGCACAGTTCGCGCAGCATATCCATGGCGCGGGTGAGCAGGCGGATCGAGTCGAAGATCTTGTAGGCGATCAGCGGCTCCATCACGTTCAGCTGCAGTTGGCCACCTTCGGCCGCCATGGTCAGCGCCAGGTCGTTGCCGATCACTTCGAAGGCCACCTGATTGACTGCCTCGGGGATCACCGGGTTGACCTTGCCCGGCATGATCGAGCTGCCCGGCTGACGCGCCGGCAGGTTGATTTCGTTGATGCCGGTACGCGGGCCGCTGGACAGCAGGCGCAGGTCGTTGCAGATCTTCGACAGCTTGACCGCCGTGCGCTTGAGCATGCCGGAGAACAGCACGAAGGCGCCCATGTCGCTGGTGGCTTCGATCAGGTCGGCCGCCGGCTTGAGCGGGTGACCGCTGATCACGCTCAGGCGCTTGACCGCCAGGGCCTGGTATTTCGGGTCGGCGTTGATGCCGGTGCCGATGGCGGTGCCGCCTAGGTTGACCTCGGTGAGCAGCGCCGGGGCGAGCATCTTCAGGTGCTGTAGGTCTTCGCCCAGGGTGGTGGCGAAGGCGTGGAATTCCTGACCCAGAGTCATCGGCACGGCGTCCTGCAACTGGGTGCGACCCATCTTCAGCACATGGCCGAACTCCAGCCCTTTGGAGGCGAAGGACTGAATCAGCTTGTCCAGCGCACTCAGCAGGCTGTCATGGCCGAGCAGCAGGCCCAGGCGAATGGCAGTCGGGTAGGCGTCGTTGGTCGACTGCGCCATGTTCACATCGTTGTTCGGGTGCAGGTGCTGGTACTGGCCTTTCTCAAAGCCCATGGCCTCCAGCGCGATGTTGGCGATGACCTCGTTGGCGTTCATGTTGGTCGAGGTGCCGGCGCCGCCCTGGATCATGTCGACCACGAACTGCTCGTGGAACTCGCCCTGGATGATGCGTGCGCAGGCGGTGCTGATTGCCGTGTGCTTGGCGGCGGACAGATGGCCCAGCTCGCGGTTGGCGTCCGCCGAGGCCTGCTTGACCATGGCCAGGCCGATTACCAGCTTCGGATAATGCGACAGCGGCACACCGGACAGGCGGAAGTTCTGCACGGCGCGCAGGGTCTGGATACCGTAATAGGCATCGGCGGGGACTTCGAGGGTGCCGAGCAGGTCTTTTTCGACGCGAACAGATGCAGCAGGGGACATGATCGAGATGACTCTTGGGGAATACGGCGAGTGCCGCGATACCCATAGAATAGGGGCTCCAACCGTCTCGCTACCAATGCCGTTACTTGCTGCCCTATGCACAATCGGCATAATGTCGAAGTGACCGCGCACTAGCGACAAACGTAGGGTGGGTTAGCCGCATGCCACCGGCGTCAAATGTCACGCCGATAGCGCTGCGGCGTAACCCACCACCGGCGCAACACGGTCGGCCCTCTGATTGTTTCTGTAGGAGCCGCGCCTCGCGGCGAATGCTCTGGCCGGGCGCCAGAAATCCTTCGCCCCGAGGCGCGGCTCCTACACGGGCGCAAACCGGATCAGCACGCGGAGCCTGCGATGAACCTGGAAACCAAATGGCTGGAAGACTTCGTCACCCTGGCCGCCACCCGCAGCTTTTCCCAGGCTGCGGAAAAGCGCTTCGTCACCCAGCCGGCATTCAGCCGACGTATCCGCAGCCTGGAAGGCATGCTCGGCCTGACCCTGGTCGACCGTTCCTGCACCCCGGTCGAGCTGACCGAGTCCGGCAAGTTGTTCCTGGTGACCGCGCGCAGCCTGGTCGAACAGCTTGGCGAAGTGGTGCGCCACCTGCACAACCTCGAAGGCCAGCAGGGCGAGATGCTGTCGATTGCCGCCGCCCACTCGCTGACCCTGGGTTTCTTTCCGGAATGGATCGCCCGCCTGCGCCGCGAAGGTCTGCCACTGACCACCCGCCTGGTGGCGACCAACGTCGGCGAAGCGGTGCATTCACTGCGTGAAGGCGCCTGCGACCTGATCCTTGCCTATTACGACCCTGACGCGGCGCTGCAGATGGACCCGGCGATCTTCCCCTCGCTGCACCTGGGCGCCACATCGATGTTGCCGGTATGCGCGGTCAACGAGTCCGGCGCGCCGCTGTACGACCTCGACAATGGCCAGAGCGTACCGCTGCTGGCTTACAGCGCCGGCGCCTTTCTCGGTCGCTCGGTCAACCTGCTGCTACGCCAGCGCGCATTACGCTCGACCACCGTGTACGAAACCGCTATGGCCGACAGCCTCAAGAGCATGGCCCTGCAGGGCATGGGCGTGGCCTGGGTGCCACGGCTATCAGTGACTGCGGAACTGGCCCGTGGCGAACTGACTATCTGTGGCGCAGAGCAGTGGCAGATTCCACTGGAAATCCGCCTATACCGCTGCGCCCTGGTGCGCAAGGCGGCGGTGCGTTTGCTGTGGCGCAAGCTGGAGACGGGGGAGGTGGGTGGCTGAGTGCCCTGCGGGTAAAGTGTTCGCGGCTGAAGCCGCTCCTACGGGGTGTGCGGTGTTCCGTAGGAGCGGCTTCAGCCGCGAGCTTTTGGGGTGTTTTATCCAGTCTTCGTGGTGTTGATTGCACCTTTATGTTTACAGGACTGTTCCACTCAAAGCGCTTTGACCAAATCACAGGCCTGCGCCCAGGTAATCGCCCCATCCAATGGATCCGTCTCAAACACCATCCGGTAGCGGTATTTAATCCCGGCTCGTGCTTCCCAGAGACTTCCCAGTTCGATTTTCGCGGCGCTATCGGAGTTGTCCCTATCGCTGCCTTTGGTTTCCAACAAGACGATCACTCCCGATTTCAGGCACACGATAAAGTCGGGATAGTGATTGAGTGCTCCGTTGAGTACGAAACCTTTGTTGACAAGGTTGCGATGCCACCAGCGAACGTTGTCGCAGTCCATCAGGAAGTCGGCCATGCGTTCTTCCAGGCCATTGCCTCGTTCTTCACGCAGGTACAGGCTGTTTTCCGTGGCGATGGCAGAGGTGTGCCGGGGTGCGATCTCGCTCGACAGCGCATGATTTTCACGCAGCTCGATCTTGCCCAGGCCAAGCCATTCCTTGAAGCGCTTGCGTGCGAATTGCTGAATTTCCTTGCGCACGCGTTTGCGAATGGCATCGACATAAGCGTGCTGTTGCTCTACGACCAACTCCAGATCCCCAGGGCTCAGGCGCGCCAGGATCTTGTTGATGTAGGCCAGCAAATCACTGTCAGCCAATGGCGGCATCTTGCCGATCCAGTTGTTGACCAGCCCGCTCAATTGCCGGCGCTTGGCATCCGCATCAAGGTTTGACAGGTAATCGCGCCACCGACGAATCTCCTGATCCTTGAGTCTTACCCGCGTAGGCTCGTAATCCCCTGCCGACTCTCCGACCTTGAGCAAATCCAGCTTGATCAGATCGCCGCTGGCCGGGGCCACGGCAAAATCATTGACGTCGCAATCTGCAATCTGGAAGCCCGACAGCAAGGCATCGCGTTCGAGAAAGACATGCCCCTGCTCGAACAGGGAGGAACCGGGCATTACCTGAAAGAACTGCGGTAAACGCAAGGCTGCCACCTGCTCGGCAAAGGCTTGGCGAATCGGGTAAACATCCATGGCGTTCCTTACTTCCTGTGCCTGGTAGTTGCCGTTCAAGGCCTGACTGGCCTGTTCAAGCTCGGCGTTGGCTTGCAGGGCAAACGCCATAATGTCTTCAACTGTTGCGTTAGCTGAGCTGCTAACGGGCGCTTGCGCTGGCGTCGTGGTTGGTGAGTCAAAGAGCGATCCAGATGCGCTCGGTGGTGGCGTTTTTCCTGTGCTCGGTGCCACGGCCACCGGCGCCTGAGATTCGTCGCGGGCACGAAAGTCTCGACGGCTGAAGCCGGCCCGGTTGAGACCGGCGACGATCTTTTCCAGCGTCTGGCCAAACTGTGCCGAAGAGGTCAGCACATAACTCATGTTCAACTGCTCACGGCCATGCGGGCGCACATAAGGCTGGCGCAGGATGCGGCCAAGAATCTGCTCCACATCCACGGCAGACGAGCGATCAGCCAGGGTGGCCAGGATGTAGGCGAACGGGCAGTCCCAGCCTTCCTTGAGCGCATTGATGGTAATGATGAAGCGTACCGGGCAATCCGCCGCGCTCAGGTCGATACCTTTCAGTTCGTCCAGATTGGCCGTTTTGATCTTGATCCAGTCTTCTGGCACACCGCGATTGAGCAGTTCGGCCTTGGCCTTCTCGAAGGTCAGAGCGGCATCCTTGCTCTTGCTTTCGGCCTGCACCAGCACGATAGGTCTGATCCGGCAGCCGCCGTCTGCTTGCTCGGCACTCGCTTCGGCTTCCAGGCGAGCGCGCAAATCGATGGCGCGGCTGAGCACTGCCTCCTGATCCGGCAGGTTTTGCACGATGACCGGGAGCTTGACCATGTGCTGATCACGCAGCGCCATCGCGTCGGCGAAGCTGATGATATTGGCGCCTTCGCGCGGCGTAGCTGTCAGCTCAAACACAAAAGCGGGGTTGAGGTTACAGAGCATCTCCTGAGAGAGGCCGCTGGTGACGTTATGGCTCTCGTCGACGATAACCACAGGGTTGAGGCCGGCCATGGCCGCGACCAGCGAGGCGGGGTCGGTGCCTTCTGCCAGTGCCAATGCGGTTTCACTGAAGTCTTCCAGTGCGCTGTTTTCCTGGTACAGCTTGCGGTTTTCTTTATTGGTCGCGCGCAGGCTGTCGTAGCTGAGCACGGTCAGCACAAGGCCGTCGCGTACTTCGTCGAGGCTGAACTGGCCGCCAGCGAGCAATTCGCTCTTGTCCAATACCGTTACCCGGCCATCGAACAAACGATTGAGCGTCTGTCGGTATGGGTGATCGGGGTTGCGCAACGCCGTTAGCACTTGCTGCAAAATCGATAATGAAGGCACCAACCAGATGCACAGCCGTGCATCCCCCTGGCGCCGTTGTAGGCCGCGAAAAATGGCCTCCGTCGCATGCAGACCAATCAGGGTCTTGCCGCCTGCCGTGGGCACTTTGGCGCACACCTGCGGGGCGCTGTGCTGCGCGGCTTTGTAGCCGGGCATCTTTACTGCGCCGACGTCGTCCCAATGTGCACGGTAAGCCAGCACGCTATCGTTGCAGGCCTGCCAGCGCTTGATGAATGTCTCCAGGTCGCGGATCACCTGGCTCTGATAGGTGTTCAGTTCCATTGCGGTGACTCCTTAAATCCGGGTGATATCGCGAGGGATCTTCTTGAAGCGCAGGTTGTGCCGGCGCATAAGCTCCTCGCCCAGCGCCAACTGATCGGCATAGAACAGGGTCGGCCCGGGCGTCTGGATCAGCTCGTTGAGCAGATCCATATCCAGGCAGGTGATGCGCTCGGGCTCGTAGCAGAAGAACACCCGCTGACCATTGGCTTCGCCGAGCCAGTAGCGATGTCGGGGATTGTCGAGAGACGCCAGCTCCTGCCGAGGAATGCACTCCAACCAGGCGATATAGCTGCGGATGGCTGGCAGGCCGACAGCAGGGTTGAGCTGTTGCTGTGAGTCGAACAGCGGTTCGCCCAAGCGCTGGAAGGTGAAGGCACCACCCAGCCCGGCCACCGCCTTGTCGCCCTCGCCATAGCCGCTCATGACCCGCCGCACACGCTCGGCGGTCAGGCTGTCGGCGTAGTCCATCATCTCGATCAGGATAAAGCGGCGATTACCGCCATCCTGAGCATTGAGTTTGAGGACGGCATGAGCCGTGGTACCGGAGCCAGCGAAGGAATCGAGGATGACTGCGTCAGGCTTGGACGAAAAAGATAAGAAATCAAATATCAATTCTGAAGGCTTTGGGTAGTCGAAAGGGCGGTTGTTTTCAGGGAATATTGCCTTGATCTCATTTGTGCCGGTTCGTCCGTCAAGCTCAATGACGGACGAAAACTTCGACTTGTAGTCGCTTACATAAAGCTTTAACTCTACGAGCTTTGATTCATCTTTGCCGAAGATGATCCTGTCCTGCTCAAGCAGTGACTGCATTGTCTCCCATGGGAATCTATATCCCATAAGTGGCTGCTTGCACGGCTTTCCAGTTCTTGGATGTATAACGTCATTGGGGGCTTCGTATCTATAACCCTCTTTCCCAGGGTTATGAACGCTGCGGCTTCCTGTATAGATGCCGCCTGAATCTATGAACTTATAATCTTGAAATGGCCATATTTCATGCTTATGCTCTTTATACCAAGCCGAATATTCTTCTTGCATTCCCTTGGCGCTGCCATGCCTGCTTACTATCTGCTCACCCAGGTCAATCAAGGCTTGTTTAGATGCAAGTTCGGCTGATTTCCAGATGGCTTCGATTGATGATTTCTTCTTGGCATAGCAGATTACATACTCATGCTCTAGCGAGATGTTGGTGGGGTTATTGTCAGTAACATTACGCCAGCAAATTTCTCCCACCCAGTTGGAGGCAAGAAATATTTCATCCATGATTGTCTTGAGTGAGGCCAGTTCATTCCTGTCAATGCTGATAAGAATGACTCCATCATCTTTGAGTAGGCGATGTAATAACTTCAACCGTGGATACATCATGCACAGCCACTTATCGTGGCGGCTCATATCCTCGCCTTCCTTGCCGACGACTTGCCCCAGCCACTTCTTGATACGTGGATCGTTGACGTTGTCGTTGTACACCCAGCCTTCATTGCCCGTGTTGTAAGGCGGGTCGATGTAGATGCATTGCACCTTGCCCTCGAACTCGGGCAGCAGGCTTTTCAGCGCTTCCAGGTTGTCGCCCTGGATGATGCGGTTGTCCGTGCTGTTACCTGGCGTGCCGGCAGGTGCCTGATAGTGGTGGTCGTCGAGCAGTACCCGGTAGGGCACGTCACGATGGTGGTGTTTGACCTTGTCCTTCCCGACCCAATGCAGCGTTGGCATGCGTTTCGCCTTGTCCTGAAACCGCTCGACGCAATGATCGGCCGAGCTATTTGCTTTAAAGGCAAAATCATAAAGTAATTTGCTTTGATTGTTTTGCCTCAAAGGCAAAGCGGGGCAAAGAATCGCGCCCCATGCACATCGGCCAAGTCATCTACGCGCTGCGCCAGGAGCGCCAGCTCACTCAGGAAAAATTGGCACTGGAGGTCGAAACGGCCACCAGCAACCTGTCGCGCATCGAGCAAGGTAAGAGCAGCCCATCCCTGGCATTGCTGGAGCGTCTAGCAAGGGCTCTGAATACCAGCGTGACCGCAATCTACGCGGAAGCTGAGGGCTTCAAAATCGAATCGGGAGCGCTGCTGTCTGTGAGAAAAACGCACGAGACGGACTATTCACGCGAGGCGCTCCAGCTACGGCAAGGTTTCCGCGATCTGTCGCCAGCGAATCAGAAACTGGCTTTGGAGTTCATGCGTATGTTAAGCCGGCTCGAACGCGAGGACGGCTAGCGATAGATGCTTAGCGAAGCCAGCACGTAGCCTGGATTGAGCACAGCGAAACCCAGGGCAGGTGATGGGTTTCGCGTTGCTCTGCCCATCCTATGATCCTGCAAAGATCAGAAGATGCATCTTGATCGTTCCCTGGCTCAGCGTGGTAACGCAGCCCGGGACGCTCTGCGCCCGTCACGACCTTCACAGTCACCAGCGCAGCCAGGCATAACGCGCAGCGTCGCAAACGCAGGTGCCCACGCAGAGCGTGGGCACCATCGGTACAAAGTGCGTCGTGGGCGGCATTCCGCTTCAGCCGCGAGCCTTTAGCGACGAATCACTTACCCGACTTGATCGACGTCCACGCCCGCGTACGCACACGCTCGATCTTCTGCGGCAGCGGCTGCACCACGTACAGCGACTTCTGCAGCTCCGGCGTCGGGGTCAGGTCGTGGTCGTCGGCGATTTCCGCGCCCACCAGCTGCATGCCCGGCACGTTGGGGTTGGGGTAGCCGAGAAAATCGCTGATCGGGGCGATGACCTTGGGTTCGAGCAGGTGGTTGATGAAGGCATGCGCCTCATCGACGTTCTGCGCGCTCTTGGGGATGGCCCAGGTGTCGAACCAGATCGGCGCGCCTTCTTTCGGCAGGCGCCAGTTGACCACCACGCCGTTGCCGGCTTCCCTGGCGCGGTTGGCGAACTGGTAGAAGCTGCCGGAGTAGCCAATGGCCACGTAGATATCGCCGTTGGCGATGTCGGTCATGTACTTGGCCGAATGGAAGTAGGCTACGTACGGGCGCACTTTCAGCAGCAGTTCGGTGACTTTTTCGTAATCAGCCGGGTTGCTGCTGTTGGGGTCCAGGCCCAGGTAGTGCAGGGCGATGGGGATGATCTCGGTGGGCGAGTCGAGCATGGCCACGCCGCAGGCTTTCAGCTTCTCCATGTTCTCGGGTTTGAACACCAGGTCCCAGCTGTTCACCGGAGCATCCTCACCGAGTGCGGCCTTGACCTTGTCCGGGTTGTAGCCGATCAGCACGGTGCCGTACATGTAGGGCACGCCGTACTGGTTGCCCGGGTCGTTCTTCTCCAGCAGGCCGAGCAGCACCGGGTCGAGGTTCTTCCAGTTGGGCAGCTTGGACTTGTCCAACGGGGCGAACACGCCGGCCTTGATCTGGGTTTCGAGGAACTGGTTGGACGGGATCACCAGGTCATAGCCGGAGTTTCCGGTGAGCAGCTTGGCTTCCAGCGCCTCGTTGGTCTCGAAGGTGTCCCAGGTGATCTGAATGCCGGACTCCTTCTGGAAGTCCTTGGGCACGGACGGCAGGATGTAGTCGGCCCAGTTGTATACGCGCAGCTCCTTGGCCTGCACCGCGCCGGCCTTGGCCAAGACCGAATGCACCACGGCCGAGCGTTCAACCTGGCAGGACCCCGAGCAGTTTCAGGCCAAACTCGTGGCCGATGGTTACAGAATCAACACGTTCAAGATCACCGAAGGCAATTGCTACGAGATCTATGGTTTTGATCGAGAAGGCCGTAAAGTCGAGATCTACCATGACCCGGTCAGCGGCAACGCCGTGAAGACCGAGAGCAAAGACTGATCATCACCCCAGGCGTTATGCCTTCTTGACGAGAATCTGCCATGCCCCGTTTAGCCCGAGCCGTACTGGGCAGCCTGCTGATGCTGTGCGCCACACCGTTACTGGCCGATACCGAATGCGCCCGCCCTGATCGCAGCGCCTGGATGCCCGAATCGCAGTTCCGCGAGCAGATGAAGCGCCAGGGCGTGCAGATCACCAAGTTCCGCATCACTCCCGGTAATTGCTACGAGATCTATGGCTTCGACCGTGAGGGTCGCAAGCTGGAAATCTATTACGATCCGGTCGATGCCCAGCCTGTAGAAGACGTGGCCAGCGCACAGCTGGCATTGCCCCGACATCCCTGAATCCGCGACCATAACCTCAACCTTCAAGACCTGCGCCCTGCTGTTGGGCGCCGCCTCCGTGTTCGCCTTCGCCTGGCTCGCCGGCAGCTCGCACGCGTTGGCGCCCTTTGCCCGCGCCCCCGCGCTGCCGGGCAATACGACACCCGCCATGGCGGCGCATTTTGCCTCCTCCGATCTGGAGGATTTCGTTCATTCCGCCTCCATCACCGACCTGCCTGGCGGTGATCTGATGGCGGTCTGGTTCGCCGGCACGCGCGAAGGCGCCGCCGACGTACAGATTCGCGCCGCGCGCTTCGATGCCAGCAGCGGCCAGTGGAGCGCCGAGCGTGTGCTGGCCAGCCGCGAGTCGACCCAGCGCGCGGTCGGCAAGCACATCCGCAAACTGGGCAATCCGGTGATCAGCCTGGCACCGGACAACCGCCTGTGGCTGTTCTACGTCTCGGTGTCGCTCGGCGGTTGGGCCGGTAGCGCGGTCAATGCCATGGTTTCCGACGACCTCGGCGCAACCTGGTCGGCGCCCCGGCAACTGGTCACCAGCCCCTTTCTCAACATCAGCACCCTGGTGCGAGCCGCGCCGGTGTTCCATGCCGATGGCAGCATCGGCCTACCGGTGTATCACGAGTTTCTCGGCAAGTTTCCCGAGTACCTGCACCTGAGCGCCGCTGGCGAAGTGCTGGGCAAGTACCGCATCGGTAAGGGGCGAGATTCCTTGCAACCGACCGTGGTGGCGCTGGACGAACGCCGCGCCGTGGCCCTTTTGCGCTATGCCGGCGAGGAGCATCACCGCGTGCTGGCCAGCTACAGCGAGGACGCCGGGCGCAGCTGGAGCTATCCGCAGCCGGTCGAGCCGAGCAACCCCAACTCGTCCCTGGCGGCGGTCGGCCGCCCGGACGGCAGCTTGCTGGTGGCGATGAACGACCTCGAAGATGGGCGCTTTCGCCTGACCCTTTATGCCACCGACGCCAACCTGGCCAACTGGCGCACTCTCGGCGAGCTCGACGAAAGCCCCAACCCCTGGGGCGAACCGATTGCGCGGGACGAATTTCCCGCCGTGGTCAGTGAGAAATACCTGGCCAGCGGCGGCAAGCCCGAGCAGCAGGCGACTTTCCTCGAGCGGGTGAGCGCGCGCATGTGCAGCGACGACGGTTGTTCCTTCGACTACGAATATCCCTACTTCGTCCGTGATCGCGAGGGTGCCTATCACCTGGTCTATTCGTGGAACGACATGTTCATCAAGCACCTGACCTTCAACGAGGCCTGGGTCTCGGAGCGCCACCCGCATGACTGATTTCTGGCTGCCACACCTGGCCTTTACCCTGTTGCTGTTCCTGATCTTCACCCGGCTGGTGCGTACTGCCCTGCAGCGCGGCATCCTGCTGGCGGGCTGCCTGCTGCTCAGCTTGCTGCCGGTCCAAGGCATCAGCCTGGCGCTGCAGTTGCGTACCTATATCGGCGATCTGTCGGTGGCCAGCCTGGTGCTGCTGGGCTGGGTGACCCTGAGCCGCTTTGGCCTGGCGCCTGCCAGCTCGCGTGATCGGCTGGCCAGCCTGGCGCTGTTCGCCGGTCTGGCCGTGCTGCTCTACCCGGCGGCACTGGGCCTGAGCTATGCCGACCCGTACCAGCTGGGCTTCGAACCCCGGCCGATGCTGCTGGTGCTGGGCCTGCTGTGCGCGGTGCTGATCCTCCAACGCAGCTGGCTCGGTGCACTGGCGCTGGTGTTGGCGACCCTGGCCTTCGCCCTGCGCCTGGGCGCCTCGGAAAACTACTGGGATTACCTGATCGACCCCTACCTGGCCCTCTATAGCCTGGGCGCGCTACTCAGCGCCGCTGTGCGCTGGCTGCTGGCCCGACCGACAAGGAAACTCGCATGAGCTGGCTGAAATCCCGCCGCCTGCATTACCTGGCAGGCCTGACGGCGCTGCTGTTCGTCCTCTTCGCCGCCCTGCGCATGCTGTTCCTGCTGGGCTTTTCCGCTGTCGACAGCATCAGCGACCCGGACGTGCTGCCCACGCTCGGCATCGGCCTGCGCTTTGACCTGCGCCTGGCCCTGCTGCTGATGCTGCCGGTCGGCATCCTGCTGGCGCTGCCCAAGCTGCGCCTGGCGCGTTTTCGCGCCGTGCGCTGGCTGCTGCGCGGTTACCTGGTGTTGGCCGTGGCGGCGCTGGGCCTGCTGTACATCATCGACTTCGGCCACTATGCCTACCTGGGCGTGCGCCTCAACGCCACGGTGCTGCGCTTTGCCGGCGACGCGCAGATCTCCGCCGGCATGCTCTGGCAGACCTACCCGGTGCTGTGGATAACCCTGGCCTGGCTGGCCGGTGTAGCGCTGTCGGCCTGGGCGCTGCTGCGCCTGGAGCGCGCCACCCTGGACCGGCCGCAGGCTCAGCAGGTCGGTGTGTTGCCGGCCCTCGGCGGTGCGGCAGTGGTCGCTGTGCTGGTGTTCTTCGGCCTGCTCGGCCGCGCCAGCGCGCTGAACCTGGAGAACCCGGTGCCGCTGCGCTGGAGCGATGCCTTCTACAGCGGTAACAGTCAGGTCGGTGCGCTCGGGATCAATCCGGCGCTGTTTCTCTTCGACACCCTCAAGCTTGAGCCTGCCGCCTTCGACGAGACGGCCACGCGCGAGCATTACCAGGTGGTGGCCGATTACCTGGGCGTCAGCGAGCACGATGCGCAGGGGCTGAACTTCTTCCGTCACCAGCCGGTGCAGGCGCACCGCATCCAGGCAGAACGCCAGCCCAACGTGATCTTCGTCATGCTCGAATCGCTCGGCACCAGCGCCGTGGGCGCCTACGGCAACCCGCTGAACCCGACGCCCAATCTGGATCGTCTGGCTCAGGAAAGCTGGTTTTTCCGTCACTTCTACGTGCCGGTCACCGGCACCGCCAAGACGGTGTGGGCGAGCATCACCGGCATCCCTGACGTGTCGCGCCAGGAGACCGCCACGCGCAACCCGCTGATCGCCCGCCAGCGCACGCTGATCAACGCGCTCGACGGCTACGAGAAGTTCTACATGATCGGCGGCAACGCCGGCTGGGCCAACATCAATGCGTTGATCCGCCAGAGCATCGACGGCGTGCAACTCTATGAAGAGCGTAACTGGCAGTCGCCCCAGGTGGACGTGTGGGGCATCTCCGACCTGGATTTCTTCAAGGAAAGCACGCGCATTCTCGGCGCTCTGCCCAAGGACAAGCCGTTCTTCGCCTACTTGCAGACCTCCGGCAACCACCGGCCCTTCACCATCCCCAAGGATAACGACGGTTTCGAGGCGCTCGACCTGCCGCTGGAACAGGTGCAGCAGGCCGGCTCGCGCAGTGTCGAGCAGTACAACGCGGTGCGCCTGCTGGACTTCAACATCGGCCGCCTGATGGAGCTGGCCAAGGAGCAGGGCTTCTACGACGACACCATTTTCGTCTTCTTCGGCGACCACAACACCCGCATCAGTCAGATCCCGCACATGGCGCCGGCCTTCGAGCAACTGGGGCTGGAGAGCAACAACGTGCCGCTGCTGATTCATGCACCGAAGTGGCTGGCGCCGCGCGAGTTCGACGCGGCCGTGGGCCTGGCCGACCTGCTGCCGACCGTGGCCGGGCTGGTCGGCGTGCCCTTCGACAACGGCGGTCTCGGCCGCGACCTGCAACTGCCGGCGCCGGAAGGCGAACGCGTGGTGCCGCTGGTGCTGCAGGAAGGCACCTTCCCGGTGATCGGCGCGGTGACGCGCGACTTTCTCGTGCAGATGCAGCACGACGGCAGCTCGCCGACGCTGCACGACCTGCGCTCGCCGACCCCGCGCGACAACGTCGCCGAGCGCCACCCGCAAGAGTTCCAGCGCTTGTTGGCGCTGGGACGTGGCCTGCATGAAGCAGCGCGCTTGCAGATGTATCGCAACGTGCAGGCGCAGGAATGAGCGATGCCTGTGGGAGGCGCTTCAGCGGCGAGCTTTATCGCGGCTGAAGCCGCTCCCACGGTTTCGGTGATCGCCCGGTAATCACACATCGCCCGCAAGCGGGCTCCTACAGGGGAATCGGGCATTTCGTAGGAGCCGGCTTGCCGGCGATTCGTACCCCACAGGCCCGCGCCAGTGCCCGGGATTGCATACGGCTATGCGCGAAAGCGACTCGGCGGCACGCCGCTCCAGCGCTGGAAGGCGTGGCGGAAGCTGGCGGTTTCGCTGAAGCCGAGCACTTCGGCGATACGGTACACCGGCCATTGCTCCTCGCCGAGCAGCGCCTTGGCGCGCTCGAAGCGCAGCTCGTCGAGCAGGCCCTGGTAGCTGGTGCCCAGTTCCTGCAGGTGACGGCGCAGGGTACGCGGCGAGCAATGCATCTGCTGCGCCAGGTTCTCCAGCCCCGGCGGCTCGGCCAACTGCGCGGCGAGCAACTGGCGCACCCGCTCCAGCCAGGCCTGGCGGCTGCTGAACTCGGCGTTCAGACGGCGGCAGCGTTCCACCATGTCGCCGTGGGTCACGCTGTCGGCCAGCGGCAGCCGGCGTTCCAGCAACGCGGCGGGAAAGGCGAAGGCATTGCGCTGTGCCGAGAAACGCAGCGGGCAGGGAAAGCTCTGCGCATAGCGCGAGACGTAGTCTGGCCGAGCGTAGGTGAACTCGGCGCCTTCCAATGACAGCGGCTGGCGCAGCAGTTCATCACCGATCAGCTTCAGCGAGGCCAGGCACATCTCCACGTTGAACACTTCCAGCGCCTCGGCATCGCGGTAACCGCTGGCGCAGATCCAGGCCCGCTCGCCTTCCACCTGCATGTCGAGGCGAAAATAGGTGCCGAGTAGCGCCGGGTACTGCAGCAACAGACGCCAGGCGTCACCAAAGGTGGCAGCCGAGAGGGCGGCGTAACCCAGCAGCCCATAGGAGGAAACATGCAGGCTGCGCCCCAGGTCGAGCCCCAGATCAGCACGCAGGGCCAGGGCATTGGCACACACCTGCAGCTCCTGCACCCGGGTGATGCGCGCGTCGGCATTGTCCAGATCAGCCGCACCAATGCCGCTCCCAGCCAGCAATTGCGGGCGTCGTTCGGGCTGCTCGGCGAAGCGCTGGAGGATCAGGGAAACCACATGCAGGGTGGTCAGTGGGGCGTGCAGCATGATGCGTTCCGTAAGCGTGATTAGGCAAAGGAACGCAAGAAATATGCCGCGAGACGGCGGGCCGTAGCCCGCCCGAGAGGATCAGCGATTACGCAGAATGGCGTTGATGAAGTCGCCCTGATTCGGTTCATCCTTGTGCGTGGTGAACTGCAGTTGGCCGTCCTGCTCGCGCAACTTCATGCTTTCGCCGAAGCGGCAGTCGATGCCCTTGAGGGTCTTGGCCTCGGCCTTGTAGCGGTCGTCCTTGCCACACAGGTAGGCCATCTGGCTGACCACTTCACCGCAGAAACTCGGCACGCTGAGGCCGATCAGCTGCTCATCGGACATCGCGCTCCAGTCCACCTGGGCGCTCAGCGGGATGGCGCAGGCCTTGGAGGCTTCGCCGTCGATCTCCTGCTTCTGGTAAATCGCCAGGAGGACCTTCGGCTTCAGCGCCTTGGTGTCGGCGGAAGGAGCGAGCGCCAGGCTCACGCCCTGGCCGGCATCGAAGACCTGCGGATGCTTGGCCAGCTCCAGCGCAGCGGCTTGCAGGGAAAGCAGAGAGAGGGCTACGAGCGAAACGTACTGTTTCATGGCGAGACGTCCTTGTTCGGATGGAGAGCGCACAGTATAGCCAGCCACCTGGCGGCGATCTGTGCGCCCGTACGCGTCCGTTCTGTCGGAAAGTTGCCAATCCGTGGCCCCTGTCGCATCAGAACTGCAGCACCACCCGCCCCTCGATCTGCCCGCCGCGCATCTGCTCGAAGATGCCATTGATGTTGTCGAGCGTGTCGCTGTGCACTGTGGCCTTGACCAGGCCCTCGCCAGCGAAATCCAGTGCCTCCTGCAAATCGGCGCGGGTGCCGACGATGGAGCCGGTGATCGTGATGGCCTTGAGCACCACGTCGAAAATCGGCGTGGGGAAGTCACCTGGCGGCAGGCCGACCAGGGCCACCGTACCGCGCCGGCGTGCCATGCCGATGGCCTGGCCAAAGGCGGCGTTGGACACCGCTGTGACCAGTACGCCATGGGCGCCACCGATATCGCGCTGCACCACCTCGGCCGGATTTTCCTTGCGCGCGTTGATGGTCAGGCTGGCGCCGAGCTTGCGCGCCAGCTCCAGCTTGGCGTCGTCGACATCCACCGCGATGACGTGCAGGCCCATGGCCCGCGCGTATTGCACGGCGACGTGGCCGAGGCCGCCGATACCGGAGATCGCCACCCACTGGCCGGGGCGCGCCCCGGTTTCCTTGAGGCCCTTGTACACCGTCACGCCGGCGCAAAGGATCGGCGCAATTTCCAGAAAATCGACGTTTTTCGGCAGGATACCGACGTAGTTCGGATCAGCCAGCACGTATTCGGCGTAGCCACCGTTGATCGAATAACCGGTGTTCTGCTGGCTCTCGCACAGGGTTTCCCAGCCGGTCAGGCAGTGCTCGCAGCAGCCGCAGGCGGTGTAGAGCCAGGGCACGCCGACACGGTCGCCTTCCTTGACCCGAGTTACGCCGCTGCCGACCGCCGCCACGTAGCCAACGCCCTCGTGGCCGGGAATGAACGGCAGACTCGGTTTCACCGGCCAGTCACCCTCGGCGGCGTGCAGGTCGGTGTGACAGACGCCCGAGGCCTCGATTTTCACCAGAATCTGCCCGGGGCCGGGCAGTGGGGTGTTCACCTCCTCGATACGCAACGGCTGCCCGAAGGCGTGGACGACGGCGGCTTTCATGGTCTGGTTCATGTGCGGTTCCTCTTGCATGCGAGTGGAGCGTCAGTTTGCGCGCGCAGCCCGTGCCGGCATTGCTCCAGAGCAAGGTTTAGCTGGTTTTCCCGCTCTGCCACACCCTGTATGACAAACGGTCATGTGCAGTGCGCGCCTGCCCTGGCTTTGCGTTATACTGCGCGGCCTTCGGCCGGCAGCACCGGCCAACGAATCATGACAAGCCACGCTGGCCCGCCCGCGTGGCTTGTTGGTTTTTGACGCGCCGCGAGGCGCCCGAGAGAAGAGGCACTTTGATGAGCGCACTGGTTGGCGTGATCATGGGCTCCAAGTCCGATTGGTCCACCCTTAGCCACACCGCCGAGATGCTGGACAAGCTGGGCATCCCCCACGAGGTCAAGGTGGTTTCCGCCCACCGCACCCCGGATCTGCTGTTCCAGTACGCCGAAGAGGCTGAGGCGCGTGGCATTCAGGTGATCATCGCTGGCGCCGGTGGCGCCGCTCACCTGCCGGGCATGTGTGCGGCCAAGACGCACCTGCCGGTACTCGGCGTGCCGGTGCAGTCGTCCATGCTGTCGGGTGTCGACTCGCTGTTGTCGATCGTGCAGATGCCGGCCGGCATTCCGGTCGCCACCCTGGCCATCGGCAAGGCCGGCGCGGTCAACGCAGCGCTGCTGGCCGCCAGCATCCTCGGTCACCAGCATCCGCAGTTCCATGCGGCGCTGAAGCTGTTCCGTCAGGAACAGACCGATACCGTGCTGAGCAACCCGGACCCGCGCGAGGCCTGAAGCCATTCCATCAGGGGCAGCGACACGGCGCATGTGAACGCTGTGCGCTGCCCGGGATGCGCATTTACCGGCGTAAACTCCGCTTCCTGCGCTGCGGGCAGCGCTCAACTGCTTGGTCTCGCCACCTGCTGAAAAGGGGCTTTGTTATGAAAATCGGTGTGATCGGTGGCGGCCAGCTGGGCCGCATGATGGCCCTGGCGGGTACCCCGCTGGGCATGCAGTTCGCCTTCCTCGACCCGGCGCCGGATGCCTGCGCCCAGGCGCTCGGCGAGCATATCCGTGCCGACTACGGCGATCAGGATCACCTGCGCCAGCTGGCCGACGAGGTCGACCTGGTCACCTTCGAATTCGAGAGCGTGCCGGCCGAAACCGTCGCCTTTCTCTCGCAGTTCGTGCCGGTCTATCCGGGTGCAGAGGCACTGCGCATCGCCCGCGATCGCTGGTTCGAGAAGTCCATGTTCCGCGAGCTGGGCATTCCCACGCCGGAGTTCGCCGACATCCAGTCGCAGGCTGATCTGGACGCCGCCGTGGCCAGCATCGGCCTGCCAGCGGTGATGAAGACCCGCACCCTGGGCTACGACGGCAAGGGCCAGAAAGTCCTGCGCAAGCCGGAAGACGTCAGCGGCGCCTTCGCCGAACTGGGCAGCGTGCCGTGCATCCTCGAAGGCTTCGTGCCCTTTACCGGCGAAGTGTCGCTGATCGCCGTGCGCGCCCGTGATGGCGAAACCCGCTTCTACCCGCTGGTGCACAACACCCACGACAGCGGCATTCTCGCCCTGTCCGTCGCCAGCACCGATCATCCGCTGCAGGCGCTGGCCGAGGATTACGTCGGCCGCGTGCTGGACAAGCTCGATTACGTTGGCGTGCTGGCCTTCGAGTTCTTCGAAGTCGACGGCGGTCTCAAGGCCAACGAGATCGCCCCGCGCGTGCACAACTCCGGGCACTGGACCATCGAAGGCGCCGAGTGCAGCCAGTTCGAGAACCACCTGCGCGCCGTCGCCGGCCTGCCGCTGGGTTCCACCGCCAAGCTGGGCGAGAGCGCGATGCTCAACTTCATTGGTGCAGTACCGCCGGTGGAGCAGGTGATCAGCATCGCCGACTGCCACCTGCACCACTATGGCAAGGCCTTCAAGGCCGGGCGCAAGGTCGGGCATGCCACGCTTCGCAGCGCTGATCGCGCCGCTCTGGATGTCGCGATCAAGGCCGTACAGGCATTGATCGCAAAAGGCTGAGCCGGCATGTTGCGACTACGCTCTTGAATGATGGCAGTCATTCAAGAGCGTCCCGCATGAAGTACCTGTCTGCCCTGCTGCCCCTGATATCCGCGCTGACCTGCAATGCGGCGGACGACGTACTATGCGTCGATTTCCGTGAGCGCACACCAGAGATGCGCGTGGTTGACGGCCTACCCAGCGGCCCACTGGTCAGCGTGCTGGAAACCGCTGCCCAGCGTGTCGGTGTCGAACTGCACTGGCGCCAGGCGCCCTTCCTGCGCAGCCTCGACGATCTGCGCACCGGGCGCATCGACCTGGTGCCGCGCGTGCTCATGACCGAGGCGCGCCGCGCCTATATCCACTACCTGCCCAGCATCGGCAATCAGCAACTGAACGTTCGCTTCGTCGTGCCCCCGGGGGAAGAGGCCAGACTGAGCCGCTACGAGGATCTGTACGACCTGTCTCTTGGCGTCAAACGCGGTACGGCCTATTTCGAACCTTTCGACAGCGATGACCTGCTCGATCGCGCCTATGTCAGCGACGATGCGCAACTGGCTGCGATGTTCCGGGCTGGGCGCCTGGATACCATCGCGGTGATCGACGCTGCACCGATGGAGGCGCAATTCCAGGCCATGAACTTTCGCGACTACAGCTACGCGCACTACACCCACCAGCAGGTACTGGGCAACCACTTCGGCGCATCGCTGAGGCGCTACCACAGCGACCGAGGCGAACTCTACGACCGCCTTGGCGCTGAGCTGCAACGTATGCGTGAAGAGGGCGAAGTTGCCCTGATCTACCACCGTTATGGCGTTCTGCCGCCAGACGAGGCGAACTGATAGCCCCATTGACTTGTCCCATGACGGGCCTGCCGCATGAGCGGCACTTATCAAGGAGACACGCCAATGGGCATTATCGGCACCATCTTCATCGGCCTGATCGTCGGGTTGATCGCACGTTTTCTCAAACCCGGCGATGACAGCATGGGCTGGATCATGACCATCCTGCTCGGCATCGGGGGCTCCATCGCGGCCACTTACGGTGGCCAGGCCCTGGGCATCTACGAAGCCGGACAGGCCGCCGGCTTCATCGGCGCAGTGATCGGCGCCATCGTCCTGCTGGTAATCTACGGCGCGATCAAGAAGGGCTGACAAGCCCAGGTCAGGAGCCGACTTGTCGGCTCCTCGTTAACGCCGCCACGAGATGCCATAGCCCATGCGCCACCTGCTGCTCGCCCTACTGTTTTGTACCGGCCTGGCCCACGCCGAACTGCCGGAAACCGACTGGCTCGACCTGATGCCACCCGAAGACCGCAAGGCCCTCGAGGAAATGCCCGACATCAGCCACGACACCCCCGAAGGCGACAGCACCTTCTACAGCGAAGGCGGCCTGCGCCAGCAGGATCAGGATCTGCCGGCAGTGATGTACTCCGCCAAGACCGTGCCCGAACTCGACGGCAAGGCCATCCGCCTGGGCGGCTATCCGGTGCCGCTGGAAACCGACGAGAAAGGCAACAGCACCCTGTTCTTCCTGGTGCCCTATCCGGGCGCCTGCATCCACGTGCCGCCACCGCCGCCCAATCAGTTGGTGCTGGTGCGCTACCCCAAGGGCATCGTCCTTGACGATATCTATGCCCCACTGTGGGTCAGCGGCGAGCTTAAGGTGGAGCAGGTCAGCAACGACCTGGCCGACGCCGCCTATGCCATGGAAGCGGGCGAAGTGCGTCTGGTAACTGACGAAGACCTCTACTGATTGCTCTGGAGTCTGCGCATGAAAGCTGCCGCCCTGTTGTTGCTGTGTCTGCTGTCTACCGCCGTACTGGCTCTGGAGCCTGGCGAACGCCTGGCACCCTGGACGCTACTGGATCAGCATGACGTGCCCTATACCCTGAATGACGAGACCCACATCCTGCTGGTCGCCCGCGACATGGACGGCGCCAAACTGGTCAACGCTGCCCTGGAAGGCAAGCCCAAGGGCTACCTGGACGAGCGCCACGCGGTCTTCCTCGCCGATATCAGCCGCATGCCCAGCGTCATCGCCACCCTCTTCGCCATACCGAAGATGCGCGACTACAACTACCGCATCCTCCTCGACCGCGACGCCCGTATCGCCCCGCGTTATCAGGCTGGCGAGGGGCAGGTGTTGTGGTTGCAACTCGATGGTCTGCAGATCGTCGCGCAGCAGGTCTTCACTCGCGCAGACGATCTGCGGCAAGCCCTGGAGAGGCAGGCGCCATGAAGAACTGGCAGGCCACCAACCGCCTTGCGTAGGCGTCCGGTTTGCGGCGTGCTTGCGATTCGCAGTGCCGCTCCACTGCGGATGTGATGTTTAGCCGATCAGCTCGCTCGAAAGGCGCAGCTCCAAACGATGCCGTTCGCCAGCGTTCAGTTGTACGACGTCCTCCAGCACATTGGCCGTTTCGATGCACAGCATGTTCTGCCAGGCGTCATCGGGGAACTGCGACAGGCGCTTGGCCTTGTCGACCCAGGGATTCCACAGCACAGCCGAACGTGATCCACGAGCATCCAGGTGGATGCGCCGGCCCCAACCCGGATCGACGATGCTCAGCCGCGCGGCGGTGTCGAAGTAGATGCGATCGGTCTCAGCATCGAACACCAGCGCTTCCTGCTGACGCAGCTCCTGCCAGTCCTGCAAGGTGTCGATATAGCGGCAGCCCTGCAGCCCCTCGACGCTGACCTGGCGCACGTCGCTGACGGCGAAGTAGCTGTGCAGCGCCTGGCTCAGGGTCAGCGGCTCCGTACCGCGATTGTGGGTTTCCAGGCTCATGCCGAGATCGTCTGCCAGGCGCACGACGAAGGTCAGGCCGACATCTCTGGGCCAGCCCTCCAGCGGCTGAGTGCGCGTGTCGTAGGCAAAGCGCAGGGTGACGGCGTCGCCCCCCTCGTCGATGCCCAGCAACTCCCAGTCCAATGCACGCACCAGGCCATGGGCCGGCGCCTGCTCGAGGTGATAGTGCGCCTGCACGGCCTGCGGATTGCGGCGTAGATCTCCGAACCAGGGCCAGCACACCGGCACACCACCGCGCACGCTTTGGCCACGCTGATAGGCCGCATCCGGGCTTAGCCAGATCAGCGGCGGCTGCTCACCCTGCTGGTAACTGAGAATCTGCGCGCCCTGCTGGGCTACCAGCAATTCGCTGCCGGCAGCACGAATGCGCCAGCAGACCAGTTGATCCAGTTCCACGCGTTCGACTTGGGCGGTGCTCATGACGACCTCTTGTTGAGATAGATGACCAATAGTGTGACAACGCAAAAAGCAAAACGCCCATCACGAGGACGGGCGTTTTGCCAAACCAGCCAGCGAGACTTACTTGCCGTAGACCTGCTCCGGCAGCCAGGTGATCAGCCCTGGGAAGATATAGGCGATCACCAGCAGCAACAGCTGGATCAGAATGAACGGCACCACACCTTTGTAAATGGTGCTGGTAGGAATGCTCGCCGGCGTCACGCCACGCAGGTAGAACAGCGCAAAGCCGAAGGGGGGCGTGAGGAAGGAGGTCTGCAGGTTGAGTGCGATCATCACGCCCAGCCAGATCGGGTCGAGACCCATGGCCAGCAGTACCGGCCCGACGATCGGCACCACCACGAAGGTGATTTCGATGAAGTCGAGAATGAAGCCGAGCAGAAAGATCACCAGCATCACCAGGAAGAACGCACCGAGCACGCCACCTGGCAGCTGGGCGAACACGTCCTCGATCAGCGCTTCGCCACCGAAACCACGGAACACCAGGGAGAACAGCGACGCACCGATCAGGATCATGAAGACCATGGCACTGATTTCGGTGGTGCCGTAGGCCACTTCCTTGAGCTGGCCGAAGTTCAGTTTGCCTTTGCTGAAAGCCAGCAGCATGGCGCCGACAGCGCCCAGGGCAGCGGCTTCGGTCGGCGTGGCGTAACCGGCGAGGATCGAACCGAGCACGGCGCCAATCAGCAGCATCGGCGGCACCAGTGCCTTGAGCAGGCGGCCCCACTCGACATCGCCCAGCTCCTCCTTGGACATCGCCGGCAGCTTCTTCGGCTGCATGACGGCAACCACGATGATGTACACGATGTACAGGCCAACCAGCAGCAGGCCCGGCAGCAGCGCACCGACGAACAGGTCACCGACCGACACGGTCTTGGGCGAGAAGATACCCATCTTCAGCTGCGCCTGCTGATAGGCGCTGGACATCACGTCACCCAGCAGCACCAGTACGATCGACGGCGGAATGATCTGTCCCAGGGTTCCGGTGGCGGCCAGGGTGCCGGTGGAGATGGCTGGGTCATAGCCGCGACGGAGCATGGTTGGCAGCGCCAGCAGACCCATGGTTACCACGGTGGCACCAACGATACCGGTGCTCGCTGCCAGCAGGGCGCCGACCACGCACACCGAGATCGCCAGACCACCACGCAGCGTGCCGAACAGGCGCGACATGGACTCGAGCAGATCCTCGGCTACCCGTGATCGTTCCAGCATCACCCCCATGAACACGAACAGCGGCACGGCCAGCATGGTCTGGTTGTTCATGATGCCGAACAGGCGGTTGGGCAGTGCGCTGAGATAACCCGCATCGAAGGTGCCGGTCAGTACACCTACACCCGCGAACAGCAGAGATACGCCCGCCAGGGTGAACGCCACCGGATAACCGGCCATCAAGGCCATACAAATACCGATGAACAGCAGAATCGACATCAACTCAGCCATGTTTCACCTCCGGAGCAGGCAGGCGGCCAGTGATGACGTAGAGCGCCTTGATCAGATTGGAGACACCTTGCAGAACCAGGCTGATGACCAGCACCAGGATGATGCTTTTCTGCAGATAGACGAATTTCAGCCCGCCAGATTCGCTGGATGCTTCCAGGGTCGACCAGGCATTGCTGACGTAATCCCAGCTGGCCCAGCCGAGAAACAGCGCAACCGGTAGCAGGAACAGCAGGTTGCCGAGAATCTCCACCAGCGCCTGACGGCGGCCGCTGAACTTCTGGTAGAAGATGTCCACACGCACATGACCGTTGCGTTGCAGCGTCCAGGCCGCTGCACCCATAAACACCAGTGCATGCGCGTAGAGCACCGCCTCTTGCAGAGCCGTGGCGCCGATGCCGAAGCCATAGCGCAGCACCACGACGACAGCGGTGCCGATTACCAGAAAAACCGTCAGCCAGGCGCAGGCCTTGCCGAACCAGCTGTTGAGAGCATCGATCAGGTATGCAAGAGCGAGGGGAAATGAAGGCTTGTCGGACATAGTGAGTCCTTTATCGTTATGAGTAGGAGACAGGACAGCGAACCTGTTGGCTGCATATCACGCCGCCCGCGTCCTTATGGGCTGCAGGCCGGCGATTCTATGCAGGCTACCGGTATTGCAGCAATGCCCGTGCAACTTTAGTCGTATTAACTAGGCTTGTAGGTCACGACCCCCTATGTTATTCACGCCCGGTCTACCTTCGGCGATCCCGTGGTAAGACCAATACAACAAGAAGGAGCATTGCATGAAACGTCGCGACATACTCGCCGCAGCAGGCGTAGGCCTTGCAGCAACCGCCCTGGCCGGCTGTAAGGAAGATGCCAAGAGCGCCGCAGCACCTCAAGAGGGTTCGAGTTCCCAAACCTTCAACTGGAAGATGGTCACCTCCTGGCCGAAAAACTTCCCGGGCGTCGGCGTGGGAGCCGAGCGCTTCGCCAAGCTGGTCGATGAAATGAGCAACGGCCGCCTGAAGGTCAAGGTGTATGCAGCAGGCGAGCTGGTGCCGGCACTGGAAGTGTTCGATGCAGTCTCCCGCGGTACCGCCGAAATGGGTCACGGCGCGCCGTACTACTGGAAAGGCAAGGTGCCGGCCGCCCAGTTCTTCTGCGCCTCGCCATTCGGCCCCAATGCTCAGGAAATGAACGCCTGGCTGCATCGCGGTGGCGGTCAGCAGCTGTGGGAAGAGGTGTACAAGCCGTTCGGCGTACTGCCGATGGCCTGCGGCAACACCGGTGTGCAAACCGCAGGCTGGTTCAACAAGGAAATGAACTCGGTCGATGACTTCAAGGGCCTGAAGATGCGTACCCCTGGCCTGGGCGGCGAAGTGCTGACCAAGATGGGCGGTACCGTGGTCAACATGCCGGCCGGTGAGATCTTCACCGCCATGCAGACCGGTGCCATCGACGCCACTGAATGGATCGGCCCATACAACGACCTGGCCCTGGGTCTGCACAAGGCAGCCAAGTACTACTACACCCCGGGCTGGCAGGAGCCCAGCGTACTGTTCGAGCTGGACGTCAATCTGAAGGCCTGGGAAACCCTGCCGCCGGATCTGCAGGCCATCGTTCGCGCCGCTGCCCGCGACGTCAACGGCGACATGCTCGATGACTACAACGCCAAGAACATGGAAGCCATGGAGCAACTCAAGGCCGACGGTGTGGAAGTACGCCGCCTGCCGGATGAAGTGCTGGCCCGCTTGAAGGAAGTGGCGGCCGAAGTGGTCGAGGCCTCGGCCAACGCCGACCCGGTCGCGAAGAAGGTCTGGGAACAGCAGAAGGCCTACCTGCAACGCCTGTACGACTACGCGGAAAGCAACGAGAAAGACATCTACAACATCCGCGGCTGATCCCCAACGGGTTTCAGGCACACGGAAAAACGCCGGCCTCAGGGCTAGTGCTGATCAGATAAGTTCGTCACCACCCCCTCCTACTTGCAGTAGAGGGGGCGCTTTTCGTAGGAGCCAGCTTGCTGGCGATGCTTTTTATGGCGGATCGCCGGCAAGCCGGCTCCTACAAAGATCGAGTGCAACGGCTTAACTGACTGGCATTAGCCTCAGGGTCGGCGCTTTCGTTACAGGATATTGCCGAAAGCTATCTGCTCGGCTCAGCCGCGCCGTGGCGGCACCGGGCGGGTGCGGCCGCTGCCATCGATGGCGACGAAGACGAATACCGCTTCGGTGACCTTGCGCCATTCATTGGACAGCGGATCGTCGCTCCACACCTCGACCATCATCTGGATCGAGCTGCGGCCAATCTCCAGCGCCTGAGTGTAGAAGGACAACTGCGCACCCACCGCCACCGGCACGAGGAAGGCCATGCGGTCGATGGCGACAGTGGCGACGCGGCCACCGGCGATCTTGCTGGCCATGGCCGTGCCGGCCAGGTCCATCTGCGATACCAGCCAACCGCCATAGATATCCCCGAAACCATTGGTCTCACGCGGCAGCGCGGTGATCTGCAGGGCAAGGTCGCCCTGGGGAATCGGGTCTTCCTGTTCGTAGTCGTTCATGGTTTCGAGACTCGTGGCGCGGTTGTTGTTCTGAGCGCGGAACCCGCATGGCACGCGGGCGCGACGAGTATACCGACTGTGCAGTCGGCGGGCGACCACTCTGGCAGGGCGTAAAACGTCACAGCCCATGCCCGGTCGGGCAAAACGCACGACCGGGCAAACCTCGTTCGGGCAGTATGCCTGCCTCCCAAGGCGCATAAAAACGTAAAGCTATGATTTTCAAGGCTTTTATAAAAATAAAAGTCTGGCACGGGTGCTGCAATGTTCCCAGTGAGTGACCGGTCATGCACCGGTTGCAATGCAGAACAAGGAAGAGACGGATAGCGCGCCATCCGCCTCCAACGCAACAGGAGAATCGCCATGTGGATAGTTGTTCTGGTGCTCGCCACCTTGCTGCTTCTGCTCAGTCTGACGCTCACCAGCGTTGTACTGATTGGCCAGACCCTGTGCGCGAGCCGCAATACCGCCGAGCTGGAGCTGCCCACGGGCGCTGCGCCCCAGCCTCTGGACCCGAGCAACGCGCAAGACCCCTGGCCTGCCTGGGCCATTACCCACTGATCCATCGAGGAGAAACATCATGCTTGGGCAGTCACATTCCTGATCATCGCCATCATCGCCGCAGTACTGGGCTTCGGTGGTATCGCCGGCACCGCTGCTGGTATCGCCAAGATCCTATTCGTGGTGTTCCTGGTGCTGTTCATCGTCTCGTTCGTCATGGGCCGCCGCCCGCGTCTTTAGGGAGAGATCGATGCAGTCGATTCACGCCATTACCGCCGCTCTGCTGATGGGCGGCGCCCTGGCGGCTCAGGCCGCCGACCGCGACACCAGTTTCCATCCAGGCGAGTTGCTGACCAGCAACGCCGAGTACCGCCAAGCCTGGCAGGACCTGGTAAAGGACGAAGAGCGCCTGCCGGACTGGCTGATCAACCTCAGTGGCCTGTCCACCCCGATGCAGGCCGTGGAAGCCGACAGTGATCGCTACCTGGTCGGCCAGGTCTGCGAAGCGCAGCGTTGCTTCAGCCAGCGCCTCTATGTCGCTTTCGAGTGGAAAAACGATGACGCCTATGCGCTGTATGTGCAGGTGCCGGATGGCCTGCCCGAGGATCGCGCGCCCAGTGAACACGCCAGCCTGCGCTGGTTGGGCGACCCGGACGAGGAGGTCCAGCAGATGCTGGTGGAACAACTGCGCAGTGATCCCAACTGGTACTAGGCATGGTGCCCGCTTATCGAGGCTGGGAGCGACCTGACCGCCGAAGGACCACGTAACGGCAGTTTGCCGGACGTCCCATGGAATGGGGCGACGCGTTATCATCCCCCGCCAGAACGACGAGGGGGTACGGCATGCTCAATGGCCTGTGGCTGAGTTTTTTTCTGGTGGCAGCGGTCGCGGGCTTCTCCCGCTGGCTGATCGGCGATGACCCGGCGGTGTTCGGTGCCATGGTCGAGAGTCTGTTTGCCATGGCCAAGCTGTCGGTGGAAGTGATGGTGCTGCTGTTCGGCACCATGACCCTGTGGCTCGGCCTGCTGCGCATCGCCGAGCAAGCCGGCCTGGTGGATGCCCTGGCGCGTGTACTCGGCCCGTTGTTCGCGCGACTGATGCCGGAGGTGCCGCGCGGCCATCCGGCGCTCGGGCTGATCACCATGAACTTTGCTGCCAACGGCCTGGGCCTGGACAATGCCGCCACGCCCATTGGCCTCAAGGCCATGCGCAGCCTGCAGGAGCTCAATCCGGACAAGCTCACCGCGAGCAACGCGCAGATTCTCTTTCTGGTGCTCAACGCCTCGTCGCTCACCGTGCTGCCGGTGTCGATATTCATGTACCGCGTGCAGCAGGGTGCGGAAGACCCGACTCTGGTGTTTCTGCCGATCCTGCTGGCGACTAGCGCCTCGACCCTGGTCGGCCTGCTGTCGGTGGCCGTGATGCAGCGCCTGCGCCTGTGGGACCCGGTGGTGTTGGCGTATCTGATTCCCGGTGCCCTGTTGCTGGGCGGCTTCATGGCCCTGCTGGCCGGGCTCAGCGCCACTGCCCTGGCGGCGCTCTCGTCGCTGCTCGGCAATCTGACCCTGTTCGGTGTGATCCTGGCTTTCCTGCTGGTTGGTGCGCTGCGCAAGGTCAAGGTCTACGAACAATTCATCGAAGGTGCCCGTGAGGGCTTCGACATCGCCAAGAGTCTATTGCCGTATCTGGTGGCGATGCTCTGCGCGATTGGTGTGTTACGTGCTTCCGGCGCTCTGGAGTTTGGCCTCGACGGCATTCGCTGGCTGGTGGAAACCTTCGGTTGGGATACGCGCTTCGTCGATGCGCTGCCCACTGCGCTGGTCAAGCCGTTTTCCGGCAGCGCGGCACGCGCCATGCTGATCGAGACCATGCAGACCCATGGCGTCGACAGCTTCCCGGCGCTGGCGGCGGCGATCGTTCAGGGCAGTACGGAAACCACCTTCTACGTGCTGGCGGTGTATTTCGGCGCCGTCGGCATTCAGCGTGCGCGCCATGCGGTGGGCTGCGCCCTGTTGGCGGAGCTGGCCGGAGTCATTGCCGCGATCACCGTGACCTACTGGTTCTTCGGCTGAGCGTCTTCGGCCCGGGCGCCGCTCAGTCGCTGCCCAGGCCCAACGTGTTGCCCGCCCAGGTCAGTATGGGGTCGCTGTGCTGGTATTCACGCAGTTGCAGCAGCTTGGGCGCGATGAATGCCTTGAAGTCTTCGGCCTGCTCGAAGTACACCCCGGTGAAAAGGGTGAACATCGATTTGTTGCCGACGGTGGCATAGAACAGGTTGCCCACCGGCTCGCCGTCCTGGGTCAGCAGCTTGAGACTGGCACGGCTGGCCAGCGTAGTTTCCAGCGGCAGATCCTCTTGTTCGAGCCCGCTGTGGCGCAGGCCGAATGAAGCGCCGAAGGTTTCGGCGTAGCTGGTCATCAGCGCATCGCCGGCACGCGGGTAGAGCGATACACCGCTATAGAGGTAGAACCAGTCGCTGCTGCGGCTCTCGAAATTGAGGTCGATGGTACGCGTGGCATAGGTCACCAGCTTCTGGTAACGACCCTCCTGCGGCGCCTCGTAATTGGCGAAGTCCTCGCCGCTGAGCAGCAGGCGACGTTCCTCGGCAAGCGGTGGCTCGTTGTCGACGCAGCCTGCGAGTGACAGCAGGCTGATCAGCAGCAACGGTCTGAACATGGCATTCCTCCCTGAATCGGCCCGGGCAGCTTGCCCGAACCCGCTGCGCCTCGCCTGCGACCGCGTTCATCACTGTGCGCGGCGCCACAGCCCTGTGCTTCGAGCGGCCGGCGGCTCGCTTGGCTGAGTGCCTGTCAGCTGCCGCTGAGACGAAAACCGACCTTGAGGGTGACCTGGTAATGGCCGACCTTGCCGTTCTCGATATGGCCACGGGTCTCGGTTACCTCGAACCAGTCCATGTTGCGCACGCTCTTGGCGCACTCGGCCAGGGCATTCTCAATGGCATTTTCGATACTGGTGCGCGACGAGCCGACGATTTCGATCTTCTTGTAGGTGTGGTGGTCGGACATGATGAAGCTCCTGTGGTGTGAAAGATTTTGTTAAGACTAGCCTGCCGTGCACGGGTTTCATAAGCGCGTGCTAACGCACCTGCGCCGCGCTGTCTGTCAACTCCTTACGCAGCCACTGCGCCAGACGCTCGCTGCGCTGATCGGTGCGGCGTGTCCACAGCGCCAGACTGCCCGTGGTTTCGACGAAGTCCCAGGGCGCGACCAGGCGGCCAGCGCGCAGGTCGTCGGCAACCAATGTCTGTGGCGCGATGGCCACGCCGAGCCCGGCGGCAGCGGCCTCCAGCAGGTAATAGAGATGCTCGAAACCCTGGCCCAGTTGCAGCCGCTCGGCCGCCAGCCCCCGGGCATGCGCCCACTGCGGCCAGGCCTGCGGACGCGAGGTGGTGTGCAGCAGCGGCTCGGCATACAGCGCGTCGGCGCTGGCTGCGCTCAGTTGCGCATGATTGGCATAGCGCGGGCTGAGTACCGGGCCGATACGCTCCGGCGCCAGCTCGAACACCTGCATATCAGCGGGCCACGGCGGATCGGCGAACAGCAGGGTGGCATCCACCTCGGCGCTGCGCGGGTCCAGCTCGCCCTGGCTGGCTGACAATTGCAGGCGCAGTTCCGGCAGCTCGCGCTGCAGGCGATCCAGGCGCGGGATGAACCAGCGCGCCAGCAGGCTACCCGAGCAGCCGAGCACGAAGGGGCGATCTTCGGTTTCGCGACGCAGGGTGGCGCAAACGCTACTCAGACGTTCGAAGCACTCGGTGCTGACATCACGCAGGCGCAAGCCGGCATCGGTGAGTTTCACGCCACGCCCGTCCTTGTCGAACAGGCTAACGCCAAGCTGTTCTTCCAGTGCACGAATCTGCCGGCTGATCGCGCCGTGGGTAACATGCAGCTCCTCACCCGCCTTGCTGATGCTTTGCAGGCGGGCGGCGGCCTCGAAGGCGCGCAAGGCGTTGAGCGGGGGCAGTTCTCGGCTCATGAACATGTGACTTTTACTGACGTATTACTGCAATCTAATCGCTTTTCATCGAGTCGGCCAGCGGTAGAATGACCCCATCACTCACTCGCCCTGCCAGCCCAACGCTGTCGACAAGGAGCACGCCATGACCTCATTTCGCACCGGCCCCGACGCTCGCGGCCTGTTCGGCCGCTTCGGCGGTCAGTTCGTCGCCGAAACCCTGATGCCGCTGATCAACTCGCTGGCCGCCGAATACGTGAAGGCCAAGAGCGATCCGGCCTTCCTCGAAGAACTGGCCTACTTCCAGCGCGACTACATCGGCCGCGCCAGCCCGCTGTACTACGCCGAGCGCCTGACCGAGCACTTCGGCGGGGCGAAGATCTACCTCAAGCGCGAAGACCTCAATCACACCGGCGCGCACAAGATCAACAACTGCATCGGCCAGATCCTCCTAGCCAAGCGCATGGGCAAGCAGCGCATCATCGCCGAGACCGGCGCCGGCATGCACGGCGTGGCCACCGCCACTGTGGCCGCGCGCTTCGGCATGCAGTGCGTGGTGTACATGGGCACCACCGACATCGACCGCCAGCAGGCCAACGTCTTCCGCATGAAGCTGCTCGGCGCCGAGGTGATCCCGGTCACCGCCGGCACCGGCACCCTCAAGGACGCCATGAACGAGGCCCTGCGCGACTGGGTGACCAACGTCCACAACACCTTCTACCTGATCGGCACCGCCGCCGGCCCGCACCCGTATCCGGCCATGGTGCGCGACTTCCAATCGGTGATCGGCAACGAAGTACGTGAGCAGATCCTCGAGAAGGAAGGGCGCCTGCCCGACTCGCTGGTGGCCTGCATCGGCGGCGGCTCCAACGCCATCGGCCTGTTCCACCCCTTCCTCGACGACAGCGGCGTGCAGATCGTCGGCGTCGAGGCGGCCGGCCACGGCATCGACACCGGCAAGCATGCGGCGAGCATGGCCGGTGGCGCGCCGGGCGTGCTGCACGGCAACCGCACCTTCCTGCTGCAGGACGACGACGGCCAGATCACCGATGCCCACTCGATTTCCGCCGGCCTCGACTACCCCGGCGTTGGCCCGGAACACGCCTGGTTGCACGAGATCAAGCGCGTCGAATACGTGCCGATCAGCGATGACGAAGCCCTCGAAGCCTTCCATCAGTGCTGCCGTCTGGAGGGCATCATCCCGGCCCTGGAAAGCGCCCACGCGCTGGCCGAAGCCTTCAAGCGCGCACCGAAGCTGCCCAAGGATCACCTGATGGTGATCAACCTGTCCGGTCGTGGCGACAAGGACATGCAGACCGTGATGCACCACATGCAGGACAACCAGGAGAAGCACGCATGAGCCGCCTGCAGAACCGTTTCGCCGAACTGAAAGCGGAAAACCGCGCCGCGCTGGTCACCTTCATCACCGCCGGTGACCCCGACTACACCACCTCGCTGAGCATCCTCAAGGGCCTGCCGGACGCCGGCGCCGACGTGATCGAGCTGGGCATGCCGTTCACCGACCCGATGGCCGACGGCCCGGCCATCCAGCTCGCCAACATCCGCGCGCTGGCCGGCAAGCAGGGCATGCGCCAGACGCTACAGATGGTTCGCGAATTCCGCGAAGGCAACCAGAGCACGCCGCTGGTGCTGATGGGCTACTACAACCCGATCTTCGTTTACGGTGTCGAGCGCTTCATCAGTGACGCCAAAGAGGCCGGTGTCGACGGCCTGATCGTGGTCGACCTGCCGCCGGAGCACAACGACGAGCTGTGCGAGCCGGCGCAGAGCGCAGGCATCGACTTCATCCGCCTGACCACGCCGACTACCGACGACGCGCGCCTGCCCACCGTACTCAACGGCAGCTCCGGCTTCGTTTACTACGTGTCGGTGGCGGGTGTCACCGGCGCTGGCGCGGCGACCATGGATCACGTCGAGGAAGCCGTGGCGCGCCTGCGTCGCCACACCGACCTGCCGCTGTGCATCGGCTTCGGCATCCGCACCCCGGAGCACGCCGCCGAAGTGGCCAAGCGCGCCGAGGGCGCGGTGGTCGGCTCGGCGCTGATCGACAAGATCGCCGAGGCGAAGAGCCCGCAGCAGGCCATCGACGGCGTGCTCGGCCTGTGCCGCGAGCTGGCCGAAGGGGTACGCGGCGCGCGCCGCTGATCGTCCTCGATGCAAAGAAAAAAACCGCTGCACCTGGCGACAGGGCAGCGGTTTTTTCGTTACGGCGCCAGCCGTCTACTCGCCCGCCCGCTTGAGCAACTGCTTGCAACGCTCGGACAGATGCACCACGCGCAGGTGCTTGCCGGCACGCTCGTAGCGTTCACGCAGGGTCTTCAGCGCGGCGATGGCGGAGTAATCGACGAAGCTCAGGTGGCGGCAGTCCAGGGTTACCTGCTGCGGGTCGTCGGCCGGCTCGAACTGCGCCAGGAAGGCGGTGCAGGAGGCGAAGAACAGGGTGCCGTGCACGCGGTACAGCTTGCTGCCATCGGCTTGCATATCGCTGTCGGCATACAGCTCGCGGGCGTGCTGCCAGGCGAAGTTGAGCGCGGCGATGACGATACCGCAGAGCACCGCTGTGGCCAGGTCGGTGGCGACGGTGATGGCGGTCACCGCGACGATTACCAGCACGTCATTGGCCGGCACCTTGCCGGCGACGCGCAGCGAGCCCCAGGCAAAGGTCTGCTGCGCCACCACGAACATCACGCCCACCAGCGCCGCCAGTGGGATGCGCTCGATCAGCGGCGAGAGGAACAGCACGAAGAGCAGGATCATCATCCCGGCGACCACCCCGGACAACCGCCCGCGCCCGCCGGAGCTGAGGTTGATCACGGTCTGGCCGATCATCGCGCAACCGCCCATGCCACCGAACAGGCCGGAGGTCATATTGGCCACACCGAGCGCCACGCATTCGCGATCCGGGTGGCCGCGCGTGGCGGTGATCTCGTCAGTGAGGTTCAGGGTCAGCAGGGTTTCCAGCAGGCCGACCAGGGCCATCAGGATGGCGTAGGGGGCGATGATGGCGAGGGTGTCCAGGTTCCAGGGAATGTCCGGCAGCATCAGGCTCGGCAGGCCGCCGGCAATCTGCGCCATGTCGCCGAGGGTGTGCGTGGGCAGATCCAGCAGGTAGACCAGCGCACCGATGCCGAGAATCGCCACCAGTGCCGGCGGTACGGCGCGGGTCAGGCGCGGCAGCAGGTAGACGATGAGCATGGTCAGCGCCACCAGACCGAGCATCAGGTACAGTGCCTTGCCCTGCAGCCATTGGCCGTCGTGCTGGAAGTGCTCGAACTGGGCCAGGGCGATGATGATCGCCAGGCCGTTGACGAAACCCAGCATCACCGGGTGCGGCACCATGCGGATCAGTTTGCCCAGGCGCAGCAAGCCGAACGCGAGCATGATCAGGCCACCCAGCAGCACCGTGGCCAGCAGGTACTGCACGCCGTGCTGCACCACCAGGGCGACGATCACCACCGCCATCGAGCCGGCCGCGCCGGAGATCATCCCAGGGCGGCCGCCGAACAGTGCGGTGAGGGTGCAGATGATGAAGGCGCCATACAGCCCCATCAGCGGATTGACCTGCGCCACCAGGGCGAAGGCGATGCACTCGGGAACCAGGGCGAAGGACGAGGTCAGGCCGGCCAGCAGGTCGGCACGTAGGGAGGCGGGTTTCATGAGCGAGCAGCGTGTGGTCAAGCGAAAGGGCAGGCATGGTAACCCCCGACTCCGCTGACGAACACCCATCAGGCCAGAACACTGATCCGAGGCAATGGATGACCCGCGTCAGCGGTGCATAGTCTGGATTTGCCATTCGTCGGAGTCTCGCCAGCATGTCCGCTAACGCTATTTCCCCGTCCTTGCGCCTACCCTGGGGGCTGTTGCTCGCGCTGCTTGCCGGCCTGGCGATCATCTTCCTGCCGGAACAGGCCGGATTACCACTGGCCGGGCAGCGCATGCTGGCAATTCTCGCTTTCGCGGTGATCGTCTGGATCAGCGAGGCCGTGAGTTACGAGGTCAGCGCCATCATGATCCTGGCGCTGATGGCCTTCCTGCTCGGCAGCGCACCGACCCTGGCCGACCCGGACAAGCTCATCGGCACCAAGGATGCCCTGAACATGGCCCTCAGCGGTTTTGCCAACTCGGCACTGGCGCTGGTGGCTTCGGCACTGTTCATCGCCGCCGCGATGACCCAGACCGGGCTGGACAAACGCATTGCCCTGCTGACTCTGTCCAAGGTCGGCGCCAGCACCCATCGCGTGCTGCTCGGTGCCATCGTGGTGACCATTCTGCTCAGCTTCATCGTACCCAGCGCCACGGCGCGGGTGGCCTGCATGGTGCCGATCATGATGGGGGTGATCGCCGCCTTCGGCGTGGACAAGCGCTCGGCCTTCGCTGGTGGCATCATGATTCTGGTGGCGCAGGCCACCAGCATCTGGAACGTCGGCATCCAGACTTCGGCGGCGCAGAATCTACTTACCGCCGGCTTCATGCAGAAGCTGCTCGGCCAATCGGTGACCTGGACTGACTGGCTGATCGCCGGCGCACCCTGGAGTCTGCTGATGTCAGCGGTGCTTTACTGGGTGATCCTACGCGTCATGCCGCCGGAAACCGATCGCATCGAAGGCGGCAAGGAGGCCGTGCGCAAGGCGCTCAGTGAACTCGGACCGATGACCTTCGATGAGCGCAAGCTGCTGGCCATCGTCCTCACCTTGCTCGGTTTCTGGGCCACCGAGGGCAAGCTGCACAGCTTCGACACCGCTTCCACCACCCTGGTGGGCCTGGCGGCGTTGCTGATGCCAGGGCTCGGCGTAATGAGCTGGAAGCAGGCACAGCCGCGCATTCCATGGGGCACGGTGATCGTCTTCGGCGTTGGCATCAGCCTCGGTGGTGCGGTGCTGGCCACGGGCGCCGGCACCTGGCTGGCCAAACTGCTGGTAACCCATCTGGGCATGGATGGGCTGTCGCCATTCTGGGTGTTCGCCGTACTCGGTGGCTTTCTGATCATCATTCACCTCGGTTTTGCCAGCGCCACGGCGCTGACCTCGGCGATGCTGCCGATCATGATTGCCCTGCTGCTGCAGCTTGGCGGAGACATCAACCCGCTGGGCATGAGCATGCTGCTCGGCTACGTGGTCAGCTTCGGCTTCCTGTTGCCGATCAACGCGCCACAGAACATGGTCTGTATCGGCACCGATACCTTCACCGCCCGGCAATTCCTGCGCACCGGCATCTGGCTGACGCTGGCTGGCTACGGGCTGATGCTGGTGTTCGCCCTGACCTGGTGGCGTTGGCTGGGGTGGATGTAGCGCAGACGACGAAAAGCGGGCAGCCTTAGCAGGCACGACTACAGGGAGCCAGGCCCAATGCGCAAGAACCTGCTGATTACCGGCGCCAGCCGCGGCATCGGCCGCGCTACTGCCCTGCTGGCCGCCGCTGGCGGCTGGACGGTCGGCATCAACTATCGCAGTGACCGTGACGCCGCCGATAAGGTGGTGGCGCAGATCGAGGCCATGGGCGGCACGGCCATCGCCCTGCCCGGCGATGTGGCGGTTGAAGAGGATGTACAGCGCCTGTTCGCGGCCATGGGCAAGTTCGGCCCGCTGCACGGCCTGGTGGTCAATGCCGGCATCGTCGCCCCACCCATGCCGCTGCTGGAGATGAGCGGCGAGCGCTTGCAACGGATGTTCGACGTCAATGTGCTGGGCAGCTACCTGACTGCTCGTGAAGGCGCCCGGCGCATGGCCCGCAGCCGCGGCGGCGAGGGTGGTTCGATGGTGCTGGTGTCGTCGGTGGCCGCCAGCCTTGGCGCGCCCTTCGAGTACGTCGACTACGCCGGCGCCAAAGGCGCGATGGACGTGCTGACTCGCGGCCTGGCCAAGGAGCTGGGCGGCGAAGGGGTAAGGGTCAACGCCGTGCGCCCAGGGCTGATCGATACCGAGATTCACGCCAGTGGTGGCCAACCGGACCGTGCCGAGCGCCTGGGCAAGGCGACACCGTTGGGCCGCGCCGGGCGTGCCGAGGAAGTCGCCGAAGCCATCGTCTGGCTGCTCGATGACAAGGCCAGCTACACCACTGGCGCGCTGATCGATATCGCCGGCGGCCGATAGAGCCGAGGGTCGCGGCTAAAGCCCCTGCCACACTCGCAGTACTCAATCCCAGCGCGGCGCGAAGCCTGGATTGGCAACGCGTTCGCCACGATCCAGCGCCTCGATGGCTGTCATGTCTTCGGTGCTCAGGCGCAGCTCGGCAGCGGCCAGGTTGGCGGCCAGGCTCTCGCGCTTGGTCGAGGAGGGGATCACCGTATAGCCCTGCTGCAGCGACCAGGCCAGGGCAACCTGTGCCGGGCTGACGCCATGGCTAGCGGCAATGCGCTGGATCTCCGGCTCGGCCAGCACCTTGCCGTAGGCCAGCGGCATGTAGGCAGTGAGGTGGATGCCATGCTGCCGGGCGAATGCCACCAACTTGCGGTTCTGCAGCAGCGGATGGATTTCCACCTGATTGGTGGCGATCTCTTCCACCCCCACCGCATCGATGGCCTGGCGCAGATGGGCGATGGTGAAGTTGGACACACCGATGGCCGCGGTCAGCCCCTGGCGTTTGGCCTCGAGCAACTCGCCCAGATACTGCGCCACGGGAATCTCGTCGTTCGGCGACGGCCAGTGGATCAGCGTCAGGTCGATCCGCTCCAGGCCCAGCCGCTGCAGGCTCTCACGCAGGCTGGGGATAACTTGGCCACTGCCGAGGTTATCGGTCCAGACCTTGGTGGTGACGAACAACTCGTCACGGCCACGCCGCTGTCGGCGAGGGCCTGGCCGACAGCAGCCTCGTTGCCGTAGATCTGCGCCGTGTCGAAATGCCGGCAACCCAGCTCGAGGCCGGTGCGTACCGAGTCGATGGCGACCTGATCCTTGAGGCGGAAAGTGCCGAGGCCGAAGAGGGGAATGAATTTCATGAAGATCTCCTCATAGCTTGCGAAGCGCTGGCCGAGCATCGGCTCGGAACGGGTACGGAAAGATTCGGCCTCGTGGTTCGCGAAAAAGTTGCAGCCCTCTGTCTGACGGCGAGCGGGGGTTGAGAGGGAGCAGTATCCGCGCCAGACTCATGCGAAAAAACCTAACAAGCCAGCAAACACCTTTGACTGAAGATCAATAATGAAGACCAGCCTGGAAGAAATGCTCGCCTTCGTCAGCGTGGTCGACTGCGGCTCGATCAGCGCCGCCGCCGAGCAGCTGGAGCAAACCGCGTCCGGCGTCAGCCGTGCCCTCAGCCGGCTGGAGGAAAAACTTGCCGTCACCTTGCTACGCCGCACCACGCGGCGCCTGGAGCTGACCGAGGAGGGTGAGGTGTTCCTGGCCCAGGCGCGGCGCATCCTCGCCAGTGTCGAGGACGCCGAGGAACAGATGACCCTGCGCCGCCAGGCACCGGCCGGGCGCCTGAGGATCAACACTGCCTCGCCTTTCATGCTGCACGTGATCGTGCCGCTGATCGGCGAATTTCGTGCGCTCTATCCACAGATAGAACTGGAGCTGCACAGCGACGACCGCATCATCGATCTGCTGGAACGCCGCACCGACCTGGCCATCCGCATCGGCAACCTGCCGGACTCCAGCCTGCACGCCCGACCGCTGTGTCACAGCCGCCGCCGCGTGCTGGCCAGTCCCGATTACCTGCGCCGCCATGGCACGCCGGCGCGTACCGAGGATCTGACCGGGCACAGCCTAATCGGCTTCACCGAGCCGGACAGCCTCAACGAATGGCCGCTACGTCACGCCCTCGGCGAGCGCTGGCGCATCACCCCGAGCCTGCGCGCCTCCAGCGGCGACACCATTCTCGAACTGGCCCTGGCCGGCGAAGGTCTGGTGTGTCTGTCGGACTTCATGACCGATGCCACCCGCGCCAGCGGCGCGTTGGTGGAGGTGCTGGCCGAGCAACGCGTGGAGGTACGCCAGCCGATCAACGCGGTGTACTACCGCAACACCGCGCTGGCGTCACGCATCACCTGCTTTCTCGATTTTCTCAGCGAGCGGCTGGGCTGCCCGAGCTGAAGCACCACGACTGAGGAAAATCGAC